>JALRFN010000337.1 GCA_023268425.1 Burkholderiaceae bacterium
TGCCGGATTTCCTGCCGGTCGAATAAGCGAAAGAACAGGCCACAATACAAAAGGCCCGAAGGATTGTTCCTCCGGGCCTTTTTTGTTTCCGAATTCAGATCTGTTTAGGCTGCCGTGGCAAAGGCCTCTTCACCCAGCGCCATCCACTCGACGAAGAAGGTCGTGCCGGCTTCGACGTTGGCTTGGTACAGCGTGTGCAACATGGCGTGGCCGGTGCGGTCAGCTGCCGCGCAAGCACGTTGCACAGGCTTTTCACCGTGGTTGGCCGTGTGGCCACCGAACGGGCGCTGGTAAATCGTGCCGTCCGGGTTGCGGTCAAAGGGCATGCCCATGTGTTCCAGCTCGTAAACGACTTTCGGCGCTTCACGGGTCATGTATTCGATGGCGTCTTGGTCACCCAGCCAGTCCGAACCTTTGACGGTGTCGTAGAAGTGGAACTCCCAGTTGTCTTCACTCATGTTGCCCAAGCTGGCAGAGACGCCACCTTGCGCGGCCACGGTGTGGCTGCGGGTGGGGAAGACCTTGGACAGCACGGCCACGCGCAGACCCGCACGCGCCAATTGCAGCGAAGCACGCATGCCAGAGCCGCCCGCACCGACGATGACGACGTCGAAGCGGCGTTTGATCAAATCAGCAGTTGTCGTCATGACTCAGAGCCTCCACAGAGCTTGAACAGCGGCGCCCAAACAGGCCACCAGCCAAATGATGGTCAGGACATGCAGCGCCAGGCGAAGGCCAACGGGCTTGACATAGTCCATCCAAATATCGCGCACACCCACCCAGGCGTGCCATGCCAGTGCCACAAACACGGCAAAGGTCAAGGCCTTCATCCAGGGCGCAGCAAAAATGCCTGCCCAGGCGGCGTAATCGATGGGGCCGCTGGTGAACAACACTTGCAACAGCAACACAAAAGTGAACACCACCATCAGCGACGCAGTGGCGCGCTGCACCATGAAGTCGCGCAAACCGTAGTGCGCGCCAACCACGACGCGCTTAGAACCGAAATCGTTAGACATCAGATGACTCCCAATCAATAAACGCCGAACAACTTGGCAGCCAGTACCAATGTCAACGCCAGACTGACCACCAAAGTAGCAGCGGCAGACGACTTGCCAAAAGCCTTATCGACTTTGTGGGTACGGTCCATGTACAAGTGGCGAATGCCCGCGAACATGTGGTGCATGTAGGCCCAGATCAAAGCCAGTGACACCAGCTTCAAAAACCATGCACCGTAGATGCCCGTGCCACTGGAGAACGCACTGGTCAGGGACTCGTAAGACAGTTCGGAGGTGACCGAGCGGTCAAAAATCCAGACGATGAAGGGCAACAGGACAAACATCAACAGACCACTGACGCGGTGCAAGATGGACACCCAGCCGGCCAAAGGCAAGCGATAGGTGGTCAAGTCCTTGAAGGCATTGATGTTGCGGAACTCAGGCCGCTTTTTGCTCAATTCGCTCATGGTGGCTTGCTTTCAAAGGGAGGGTTGGTAACAGGGTCGTAACTCCAAAACGCGCAGATTCTATTGCAACGCAACATGCGTACTTGACGCTGACGCGCATATTCTTGTCGCCTGCGGAATCAGCTCAACTCGTTTCGGTAATGGTGGGTGTCGGTGCGGTAAATCCCGCGTCTTAACTCCATCGGTTGCTGGTTGTAAGTGAAAGCAATGCGTTCCACCGAAAGCAGCGGCGCGTGGGCCTCAACCTGGAGCAGGGCGGCCACGTCGGGCTCGGCGTGAACCGCTTTGATTTTCTCTTCGGCTCGCACCATGCGCAGCCCGAATTCGGATTCAAACAGCGCATACATCGGTCCGTTGAAGGCCTCGAGTTGCTCTTGACTCAGGCCTTTGAATGGCCCGGCGGGCAACCACAGGTCTTCACAAATGGTGGGCACACCGTGAAAGGCCAGTACCCGGCGCACCTGCACCACCGTTTCGCCGCTGGGCAAACCCAGCGCGCGGGCGACCTTGGCGTTGGCGCGCAGTCGTTTGCAAAACACAATTTGCCGTTCGGCGGGCCCTTGAGACTGCAAGTCGCCCTCGTCAGGCTGGAGGTGCAAAAAGCGATAACGCACCTGGCGTTCGCTGTGTGTGGCAACAAAGGTGCCTTTGCCTTGGCGGCGCAGCAGCAGATTTTCTGCCGCGAGTTCATCAATGGCTTTGCGCACGGTGCCTTGGCTGACCTTGAAGCGAGCGGCCAAGTCCATTTCGCTGGGAATGGCTTCGCCTGGCTTCCACTCACCCGCTTGCAAGCCTTGCAAAATCAAGGCCTTGATTTGCTGGTACAGCGGGCTGAAGGCAGGCGCGGCGGCGTCGGCGAGCGCTTCGGCAGTGTTGACCAAGGGGGATGAGAGGCTCATGGGACGCGAAATGGAGGCGCAGGCAAGGCGCATCAGCAAGGTGGGTGAAAGGCGGCAATCATATCTTATATAAGACATAAGACAAGTTGACGCTTAAGGGTTTACCAGAGTACACTTCGCGGCTGACTTTTCTGGGCCGGCGCCGATGGGCGGCGTGGGTCTGATTTTTCGTTCACACCATTGGAGTCTTTGTCATGAGCAAAAAGCCTGTACGCGTGGCCGTCACCGGAGCCGCAGGTCAAATCGGTTACGCCTTGTTGTTCCGCATCGCATCGGGCGAGATGCTGGGCAAAGACCAGCCGGTCATCCTGCAACTGCTGGAGATCCCCAACGAGAAAGCCCAAAACGCGCTCAAGGGCGTGATGATGGAGTTGGAAGACTGCGCCTTCCCCTTGTTGGCTGGTATGGAAGCCCACTCGGACCCGATGCAAGCCTTCAAAGACACCGACTACGCTTTGTTGGTCGGTTCGCGTCCCCGTGGCCCCGGCATGGAGCGCGCAGAGCTGCTGGCCATCAACGGCGCCATCTTCATTGAACAAGGCAAGGCCTTGAATGCGGTGGCCAGCCGTGACGTCAAAGTGCTGGTCGTGGGCAACCCGGCCAACACCAACGCCTACATCGCCATGAAGTCGGCCCCCGACCTCAAGCCGGGCAACTTCACCGCCATGCTGCGTTTGGACCACAACCGCGCCGCCAGCCAGTTGGCCACCAAGACCGGCAAGGCCGTCTCCAGCATCAAGAAGCTGGCCGTGTGGGGCAACCACTCACCCACCATGTACGCTGACTACCGTTTCGCCACCATCGATGGCGCGTCGGTCAAGGACATGATCAACGACCACGACTGGAACGCCA
>JALRFN010000411.1 GCA_023268425.1 Burkholderiaceae bacterium
GCTGAGCCCGCGCTGCACAACACCAGCACCCAGCCCGACGGCTACGCCATCAACCCCGCCTACCGCCCCGAAACCAAGTTCGAACGCCGCGGCCTGCGCTTGGGTCACGGCGTTTGGGATCTGGTGTTCACCAAGCGCTGAGGCGCTTTGCGCCTGTCGGTGCTGCGCTGCTCAGCAACGCATGACGGGAGTCAAAGACCTCTGCGGGGCGAAGCACAACGGACGCGCAGCGTCCGCTTCACCCCGGTGGGGTAGGTTTGAGCCGAATTCTGCGCGCAGCGCAGCATGAGGCGATGACCTGCCCCACGAAAAGAGGTCGGTGTGACGCCGACGCGGCGCAACGGAAAACCACAAATCCACTCAGCGAGAGACGGCGTCGCCTCGTTACTTGATTGGCTGTTCCTTTCTTGGCGCCGCCAAGAAAGAAACCCAGGAAGTTGGCTGGATGCCTGGCACCCGCCCGCTTACAGCCCCGCCGCCGCACGCAGCGCTGCAGCCTTGTCGGTGCGCTCCCAACTGAACTCGGGTTCGTCGCGGCCGAAGTGGCCGTAGGCTGCGGTCTTGCTGTAGATCGGGCGCAGCAGGTCGAGCATTTGAATGATGCCTTTGGGGCGCAGGTCGAAGTGTTCGCGCACGAGCTCGGCGATGCGCTCGTCCGAGATGACGCCGGTGCCTTCGGTGTAGACGGTGATGTTCATGGGCTGGGCCACGCCGATGGCGTAGGCCACTTGCACTTGACATTGGCGCGCCAAGCCTGCGGCCACCACGTTTTTGGCGACATAGCGCGCGGCGTAGGCTGCGGAGCGGTCGACTTTGGTCGGGTCTTTGCCGGAGAAGGCGCCGCCGCCGTGGGGGCAGGCACCGCCGTAGGTGTCAACGATGATTTTGCGACCGGTCAGGCCGCAGTCGCCTTGCGGGCCTCCGACGACAAAGCGGCCTGTCGGGTTGATCAGGTAGCGCGTGTTGTTCAACCATTCAGCCGGCAGCACGGGCTTGATGATGTCTTCGATGCAGGCCTCGATGAAGCTGGCCTTCATTTTGGTCGCAGTCTCCGACTGGTCAGGGCTGTGCTGCGTGGACAGCACGATGGTGTCGATGCTGTGGGGCTTGCCGTCAACGTAGCGCATCGTGACTTGGCTTTTCGCGTCTGGGCGCAAGAAGGGCAGTCGGCCGTCTTTGCGCAGTTGGGCTTGACGCTCGACGATGCGGTGCGCGTAATAGATGGGCGCGGGCATCATGTCGGGCGTTTCGTCACAGGCGTAACCAAACATCAGGCCTTGGTCGCCTGCGCCGGTGTTCAAGTGGTCGTCTGAAGCGTGGTCCACGCCTTGCGCGATGTCGTTGGATTGCTTGTCGTAGCAAACCATGACCGCACAGCCTTTGTAGTCGATGCCGTAGTCGGTGTTGTCGTAACCGATGCGCTGGATGGTGTCGCGCGCGACTTGGATGTAATCGACTTGCGCGTTGGTGGTGATCTCACCAGCCAAGACCACCAAACCGGTGTTGGTCAGCGTTTCGGCAGCCACGCGGCTGCGCGGGTCCTGCGCAAGAATGGCATCCAAGATGCCATCGGAAATCTGGTCAGCCACTTTGTCGGGATGGCCTTCAGAAACGGATTCCGAGGTGAATAAAAAATCGTTTGCCATGTGCACTCCAAAAACAAAAATCCCCAGGTCGTCGACGTTGGCCGGACTCTGGGGATTGAGGAGTGGGCGAACGCTTTAGCAAGTATTTGTGAATCGCCCCGCAAGTAGTTCATTAACTCGGCGATAGGCAAGATTATAGGAGGCCAAGCCAATGCCGCGACAATGTGCGGGTTTGGGGTCGATGCGACAGGAATCGTGACGGTGAATCAACAAGTGCCAGTCGGTGGCTGGTTTGGGGTGTTTGGAGCGGCAGCGCGTTGCCCGCTGTGGCTGCTGCATGGCCTGGGCTGGGGCTTGGGCTGGTTGGCTTGGTTGCTCTCGCGCAAGTACCGCAGCCATTGGCGTGCCCATGTCGCCTTGGCGGGGCTGACGCCCGCACAAGCACGCGCCTCGGTGGCTGCCGCAGGGCAAATGGTTTTGGAAATGCCGCGCATTTGGTTTGGGCGCCCCCTGCCAGTGCGTTGGGATGGTTTGACCCACATCGAGGAGGCTGTTGCGCAGGGCCAGAGCGTGTTGTTTTTGACGCCGCATTTGGGCGCGTTTGAACTGACCGTGGTGGAGCATGCGCGGGTTTTCGCGGGGCGGCGGGACATGACGGTTTTGTTTCGTCCTCCGCCCAAACCAGAAGTGGCGCCACTGCTCGCGGCGGCGCGCGAACGCGATGGCCTGGAAGCCGTTCCCACCACGATGTCTGGTGTCAAGCGCTTGGTGCAGGTGTTGAAAACCGGTGGCACGGTGGGCCTGCTGCCTGACCAAGTGCCACTCAAAGGTTTGGGCGTGTGGGCCCCCTTTTTTGGGCGCGAGGCCTACACCATGACGCTGGCCGCACGCTTGGCGGCGCACGCCGACGTGGTGTTGTTGGCTTGGGCCCAGCGCTTGCCTTGGGCGCAGGGCTATGTGATTCATGTGGCCCCAGCGCCTGAAGCGTTGTCTGGCGATAAATCGGTCGCGGCCACGCAGGTCAACGCCTGGATGGAAACCCTGATTCGCCAGCAGCCCAGCCAATACCTTTGGGGCTACAACCGCTACAAGCAGCCCCACGACTGAGTTGCGCGGGCGGTCTCAGCCGCGTTGCAGCGCTTGTGTGATGTGGTGGATGACGATGTCGGCTTGTTCGTGCACCACCCAGTGAGAGGCGTCGGCCACGTGGTGGATGCGCAAGTCATCGACGTGGCGCTCCAGGCCGTCCAACAAGATGGGCCTGAGGGCGCGGTCACCGTCGCCCCAAATCACGTCGGTGGGCACGCGGACATGGGTGATGCGTTCGGGCAAAGACAAGTCCATCAACGGGTCGCCTGCGCCGCGCGGCGGCTTGAGCGGCGACTGTTGGTAGTAGGCACAGGGCCCGCGCAGGCCCGCGCTCCAGGCCTCGGCATGGGCTTGCTTCAGCGCAGGGGTCATCCACGCCGGGTCGCGGTCCAGCGCGTCGGCATCGCGCAAAAACGGCCACAAGCGGGCGAAGTCGTTTTCGGCCAACAAGTCGGCGGCGTCGTTGCGGGACAAAAAATGCATGTAGCTGCTGGCTTGCTGTTGCTCGGCGTCGGTTTGGAGCGCGTGCAAAAAGGTCGCGGGGTGCGGGCTGTTGATGGCCACCAAGCGTGCCAAGCGTTCAGGGCCTGCGGTGGCCGCCACGTTCCAGGCAATGGCGCCGCCCCAGTCGTGGGCGATCAGCGCCGCAATGGGGGCTTGTGGCGAGAGCAGTTGCAACAGGGCCGTGATGTCTTGGCAGATCGCGGTGGCCTTGTACGCTTCGACTTCAGGTGGTGCGCTGGAGCCGACGTAGCCGCGCAAATTGGGCGCCACGCATCGGTAGCCGCGCTGACCAAAATGGCTCAGCAGCTCGTCCCACACAAACGCTGCTTGTGGAAAACCGTGCAAAAAAACCAGCACAGGGCTGGTCTCTGCGCCGCAGGTGCGGCAGTTGAGTTGGATGCCGTGAGGCAGTTCAATCGTTTGGGTTTGGATCGTGTGCATCGGTCGATGTTGGCGCATCGGCAACGGGTGGCGTGTCGCCTGTGGTGAGCGCCGGGTGGCACCAGTCCCACAAGGTCGTGGCGACGCGATCCACGCCGGTTTTTTTGAGTGCCGAGAACAGCATGGCGTCCCCGCCCGCCGTTTGCAGCCGTGTGATTTGCAGGACTTTGTTGGCTTCGGCTCGGTTGAGCTTGTCGGCCTTGGTCAGCAGCACCAAGAAGTCCAAGCCGTCTTCGACGCGGGGGCGAATCACCTCCAGCAGCATTTCATCGAGCTCGGTCAGGCCGTGACGGGCGTCGCACAGCATCACCACGCCGCGCAAGGCAGGGCGGCGCATCAGGTAATTGGCCATGACCTCTTGCCAGCGCCATTTCGCAGCCTGTGGCACGGCGGCGTAGCCGTAGCCGGGTAAGTCGGCCAAAACGGCGTCGGTGAGTTGCTGTTTGCCCAGTGCAAACAGGTTGATGCTTTGCGTGCGCCCGGGCGTTTTGGAGGCAAACGCCAAGCGCTTTTGCTGCGTCAAGGTGTTGATGCAGGTGGACTTGCCGGCGTTGGAGCGCCCCACGAAGGCGATCTCGGGCACGCTGTTGGGGGGCAAGAACTTCAATTCGGGCGCGGTGGTTAAAAAGCGCGCGGTGTGCAGCCAAGCCGTGGCGTCGCGGGCGGAGGTGGCGCTGTCGCCAGCAGGGGAGGGAGAGGTATGGGATGGGTTCATGTGGGCAATCGGTTGCGAGCATTGTAAAATCCTCGGCTGTTCTGGGTCCAAGCCAGTTGAAACAGTGCTTGGGCGGTTGCCCCTCACATGCCGAAACATCATGAAGTTATTTGCCGCATTGTTCTGTTCTCTGGGTCTGGTGGCCTTCGCTCACGCTGAAGGCCAAGCGCACGCTCAGGGCCCCAAGGTCGACGCCGCTGCCGGCTCGGCCAAATACGCGCAGGTTTGCGTTGCTTGTCACGCTGCCGACGGCAACTCGACCATCGTGGACAACCCCAAACTGGCTGGTCAACACCCCGAGTACCTGGCCAAACAGCTCAAAGAGTTCAAGGCAGGTACGCGCGCCAACGCCGTGATGGCGGGCATGGTGGCCGCCCTGGACGAGCAAGACATGCTCAACATTGCGGCTTGGCTGAGCGAGCAAACGGCCAAAAATGGCTATGCATCCAACGCCGAATTGGTGCGTCTGGGTGAGCGCATTTACCGTGGCGGCATCGCTGATCGCAACGTGCCCGCTTGTGCGGGTTGCCACAGCCCCAACGGCGCGGGCATCCCGGCGCAGTACCCGCGTTTGGCCGGCCAACACGCGGCCTACACCACCACGCAGTTGAAGGCCTTCCGCGATGGTGTGCGCAAGAACAACGCGACCATGACCATGGTGGCGGCCAAGATGAACGACAAGGAGATCGCAGCCGTTGCCGATTACATGGCTGGCCTGCGTTGATGCGAAAAGACCGCTTCATCAGCGGTCAATGATATTTAGGCGAAAATCCGGGAACTTTGCCCGGGAAAGCCGCTCAATCAGAGGCGAGAGGTCCCGGACCCCTCGCCTTTTTTGTCTGCGCGCGTGGCGCCGGACGCCTTCAAGTGTCTTATGAGTGTTGAATCTGTCCGAACCGGGGCGCCCGCACGAGCGCGCCGCAGCCAAGAGGTGCTGGAGTTGCTGTCCTCCATGCGCTTTGCCATCGCCTTGCTGTCGATCATCTGCATCGCTTCGGTGATCGGTACGGTGCTCAAGCAGCACGAGCCCATCAACAATTACATCAACCAATTTGGCCCGTTTTGGGCTGATGTGTTCCAACGTGCGGGCTTGTTTTCGGTTTACAGCGCGTGGTGGTTTTTGCTGATTTTGGCGTTTTTGGTCGTCAGCACGTCCTTGTGCATTGCACGCAACACCCCCAAGATCTTGCGCGAAGTGAAGACCTTCAAAGAAGGCATGCGCGAACAAAGTTTGCGTGCCTTTGCCCACCGCGCGCAGGGTCAGCTGAGCGGCGATGTCATGGCAGCAGCGACGCAAGTCGCGCAGCAATTACAGGGCGCTGGTTTCAAGGCCAAGATGCAGGTGCGCGACAACGGGGTCATGGTGGCCGGGCGCGCCGGCGTGGGCAACAAGTTTGGTTATTTGGCGGCGCACAGCGCGATCGTTTTGGTTTGCATTGGTGGTTTGCTAGATGGTGACTTGTTGGTGCGCGCCCAGACCTGGTGGGCAGGCAAAACACCTTATGAGGGCGGTGGTCTGATTGCTGACATCCCGCCCCAGCACCGCTTGTCGGCCAACAACCCAGCGTTTCGCGGCAATTTGTTCGTGCCCGAGGGCCAAGTGGGCGATGCGGTGGTCTTGACCCAACCCAAAGGCGTGCTGATTCAAGACCTGCCATTTGCGGTGGAGTTGAAAAAGTTCAACGTGGAGTACTACCCCACGGGTATGCCCAAGTTGTTCGCCAGCGACATCATCATTCACGACAAGGCCAGCGGAGAGCAAACCGCTGCGCGGGTCGAGGTGAATCACCCCGCGTCCTACAAAGGCATGCAGATCTACCAGTCGAGCTTCGATGACGGGGGCTCGGCCTTGACGCTCAAAGCACAAAGCATGGGGGCTTTGACCAAGCCGTTCACCGTGCAGACCAAGGTGGGTGATGCCACCTCACTCAAGCGTGGTGACAGCGACAGCTTGCGCCTGGAGATCACCGGGTTGCGTGTCATCAACGTCGAAAACATGGGCGCCAGCGACAACCAGGCCACCGATGTGCGTGCGGTCAACTTGGTGTCCACTTTGGACCGCCACTTGGGCGCGGGCAGCAAGTCCCCAGGTGGTAAGACCTTGCACAACGTCGGGCCAAGTTTCAGCTACAAGCTGCGCGACATGGCGGGTCAAGCCCGGGAGTTCAACAACTACATGTTGCCCGTCAACGTGAATGACCGTGCCTTCTTCTTGTTTGGTGTGCGGGACACCCCGAGTGAGCCTTACCGTTATTTGCGCATTCCCGCTGACGATCAACGCGAGATCGGCGGTTTTCTGCGTTTGAAGCAAGACTTGGCTGACCCAGCGCTGCGCGCCGCAGCGGTGGAGCGCTATGTGGGACGGGTGGGCACGGGTAAGCCGGCGGACACCTTGGAAGCGCTGCGAGGCTCGGCCTTGCGCGCCATGGCGCTGTTTGCCGGTGACGACCCGGTTTTGCAAGACATGGCGGTGCAAGGCGTGAGTTTGGATGGCAAGCCGCTGGGCCGCGGTGGCCTTTCGGCGCTGTCACATTTTCTGGATGTGCGGGTTCCGGCCGAACAGCGCGAGCGCGTAGGCGAAACCCTGGTCTCCATGGTCAATGCGATTTTGGGTGACCTGGTGGATGTGGGGCGCGCCCGTGCCGGTTTGCGTGCGTGGACTTGGACGCCGGAGCAGCGTGAGTTCTTGGTCTCTTCGGTGCTGGCTTTGAGTGACGGCTTCTATTACCCCGCACCCATGACCTTCATGCTGGAGAGCTTTGATCAAGTGCAAGCCAGCGTGTTCCAGGTGACCAAAGCCCCTGGCAAGACCATTGTTTATCTGGGTTGCTTGTTTTTGATTTTGGGCGTTTTTGCCATGCTGTACATCCGTGAGAAGCGGGTCTGGGTGTGGGTGAGTCCACGCTCACCACAGCAAAGCGACGCGACGATGGCGTTTTCCGTGAACCGCAAAGTGATGGATGTTGACCGCGAGTTTGAGCAGCTCAGGCACAGAATTTTGGAGAAGCACACATGAACACCATGACCTCTGAATTGCCCGCGGTGGGCTTGGCTGCGGCACAACGTGCTGCGCCGCGCAATTGGGAAGACTGGCTGTTTGCCGTGTTGGTGCTGTTGGGCGCCGCTTTTGCCTTTTGGCGCTACCAAGGTGCCATGGACGGCTATGAGCAAGCGATTTTGATTGGGTCAGCCCCTGCAGCGATCGCGATGGCGTGGTTCTGGCGACCTCTGGGTCGTTTGATGCTGGGTTCGGCGGCACTGGCCATGGTGGCGATTTACCTGTACCAAGGCGCATCTGGTGCTGACTTGGCGCGTGCGGAACAGGTGTTTTTGCTCAAGTATTTTCTGTCCAGTCAGTCTGCCATTTTGTGGATGTGCATGCTGTTTTTCATCGCCACCCTCTTTTACTGGGTGGGCTTTGTCAACGCATCGTGGGCAGAGGCGTTTGATGGCTTGGGCTCTAAGCTCACCTGGACGGCCGTGACCTTGGCCTTGGTGGGCAGCTTGGTGCGTTGGTACGAGAGCCATCAGATGGGATCGGGGATTGGCCACATTCCGGTGTCCAACCTGTACGAAGTCTTTGTGCTGTTTTGTTGGCTGACGGCTTTGTTTTATTTGTATTACGAGACCCATTACGGCACCCGCAGCATGGGCGCGTTTGTGATGTTGGTGGTCAGTGCTGCTGTGGGCTTTTTGCTTTGGTACGCGCTGGTGCGAGAGGCTGGCGCCATTCAACCGCTGGTGCCGGCTTTGCAAAGCTGGTGGATGAAGCTGCACGTTCCGGCCAATTTCATTGGCTACGGCACGTTTTCGATCGCGGCGATGTTGGCTTTTGCCTATTTGATCAAGCAAAGCGCGCAAGAGACCCAGTGGTGGAAGCTGGCCCCGCTGTTTCTGCTGGGCGTGGTGTTGTGTTTTGAACCCTTGGTGTTTCGTCGTGGGCAAGTGGGCGGTGGGGCCGGTTATTGGGTGGTCTACGCGGGCATTTCTGCTTTGATCGTGGCCGGCATTTTGCGCGCCCGTCACCGCATCGCTGCGCGTTTGCCTAGCCTCGATGTGTTGGACGATGTGATGTACAAGGCCATTGCCGTGGGCTTCGCCTTCTTCACCATTGCCACCGTGCTGGGGGCCTTGTGGGCGGCTGATGCTTGGGGCGGCTATTGGAGTTGGGATCCCAAGGAAACCTGGGCCTTGATCGTCTGGTTGAACTACGCCGCGTGGTTGCACATGCGCTTGATGAAGGGCCTGCGGGGCACCGCCTCGGCTTGGTGGGCCTTGGTCGGATTGGCCATCACAACCTTCGCGTTCTTGGGTGTCAACATGTTTCTCAGTGGCTTGCACAGTTACGGCGAGTTGTAACGAATTGCAGGCACGAACGAATCGCTGAACATGTTTGAGGAAAGCCTTCATGTTGATTCGAAACACCACATCTGAGCGTGCAGCCCTTTTGGGCGATGCCCTGGCGTCTCAAGTGACGCCAGCCGAAGTTTTCTGGAACCGGCGCCAGTGGCTGCAAGCCAGCGGTGGTGTGGCGGCCGCAGCGGCCTTGCCTGCGATGGCGCAAAATGCCGCTGCCTACGGCATGAAGCCGCTGGCAGCCAAGCCTTCCAGTCTGGTGGGGGCTCGCGTGAAAGCCGAGCCCACCGAGCAAAAACACGCGCTCACCTACAACAATTTCTACGAGTTTGGCCTAGGCAAGGACGACCCCGAGGAGCGCGCGCAGGCCATGCGCATCGAACCTTGGGCGGTGCGCGTGGAAGGCTTGGTGCACAAGCCGCAAACCTTTTCTCTGGATGACTTGCTGAAGCTGGCGCCCATGGAAGAGCGGATTTATCGTTTCCGTTGCGTTGAGGCTTGGTCCATGGTTGTGCCTTGGATTGGCTATTCACTGAGTCACGTTT
>JALRFN010000439.1 GCA_023268425.1 Burkholderiaceae bacterium
CAAGCGGCCCACCGACACGTCGGTCACCGCGGCATAGACCACCATGACGATGGAGGGCGGAATCAAGATGCCCAGCGTGCCCGCGTTGCAAATCACGCCGGCTGCGAACTCTTTGGTGTATCCATTCTTCACCATGCCTGCAATCACGATGGAGCCAATGGCCACCACGGTGGCTGGACTCGAGCCCGAGACCGCCGCGAACAGCATACAAGCCAAGATGGACGCAATCGCCAAGCCGCCACGCACGTGACCCACCGCCGCGATGGCAAAACGCACCATGCGCCGCGCCACGCCGCCAGTGGAGAGCAAGTTGCCCGCCAACACAAAAAACGGGATCGCCATCAGCGTGTAGTGCTCGCTGGTCTCAAACAACTTGATGGACATCGAGGCCAAAGAGTCGTTGGAGAAAAACACGATGGTGATCAAACTGGACAAGCCCAGCGAAATCGCAATAGGCATGCCAATGGCCATGCAAAACAGCAGGCCCGTGAACAGAATCAGGGTGTTCATGCTTGGCCCTCTTGGGTGTTCATCTTCATGGCGTCTGCAGCTTCGTCGGCCAAGTGCAAGCCAGTGGCCCGACCCGTCACCAAGTTGAACAAAATTTGCAAGAAACGAAAGGCCATCAAGGCGTAACCGATGGGCATGATGCTCAGCACGGTCCAGCGTTCAATGGGCATGTCATCAAACTCGATGCCCACCATCTTCATCTTGCCCACGTACTCAAAGGAGCCCACCAAAATGAAGGCGCCATACAGCAAGCACAACAAGACCGCCACAATGCCCAGCACCCGCTGCGTGGATGCAGGCATGAGCTTGACCAGGGCGTCAACGCCCAAATGGGAGCCAATGCGCACGCAGTAAGAGATGCCCACAAAAATCATGAACGCGAACAGCACCGTGTTCATCTCCAAAGCCCAGTGCAAGCCGGTGCCAAAGCCGTAGCGCAAAACCACTTGCACAAAGGCCAAGCCGGTCATGCCCAGCAACATGAGTGAAATGATCCACTCTTCCAATCGGTCGATGATTTTCATGAGGTCTCCTGCGTGAAAAACCCCGGCCAAACACGCGCCTGACCGGGGTCGTACGTCAATACAAACGCGTCACCGCGTTTGGCAGCACAACTTACTTGTTGGCCTTTTGTGCCGCAGCAATCAGGTCAGCGCCAATTTCGCCTTCAAATTGCTTCCACACCGGCAACATGGCCTTGCGCCAAGCAGCGGTTTGCTCAGGTGTCAGCTTCATGACCTTGGCCTTGTTGTCAGCCACGATCTTGGCGCGGTAGTCGCTGGCTTCGTTGAAGGCGTTTTGGTTGCCGACCTTGATGGCTTCGGTCATGGCCTTGCTCATCACACCGCGCACGTCGGCGGGCAGACCGTCCCACCACTTGCTGTTGGTCACGACCATGTAGTCGATCACACCGTGGTTGCTTTCCATGACAGCGGCTTGCACTTCGTGGAACTTCTTGGTGTAGATGTTGGACCAGGTGTTCTCTTGGCCGTCAACGACGCCGGTTTGCAGCGCTTGGTAGACCTCAGAGAAGGCCAGCTTTTGGGGGTTGGCGCCAACGGCTTCAAACTGAGCTTGGATCACGTTGGAGGGTTGGATGCGGAACTTCAAGCCCTTGGCGTCAGCAGGCATGTTCAATGGCTTGGTGGCCGACAACTGCTTCATGCCGTTGTGCAGATAGCCCAAACCCATCAAACCCTTGCTGGACATGGAGCTCAACAAGGCCTGGCCTTCTTTGCTGGCCTGGAAGCGGTCTACGGCCTCGATGTCATCAAACAAGAACGGCAAGTCGAACACTTGCAATTGCTTGGTGTACTTGCTGAACTTGGACAGCGAAGGTGCAATGATTTGCACGTCACCCAACAGCAGGGCTTCCATTTCTTTGCCGTCGCCGAACAACTGGCTGTTCGGGAAGACTTGCACTTCCACTTTGCCTGGCAGTGCCTTTTCAACCAGTTCTTTGAACTTCAGTGCCGCTTGGCCCTTGGGGGTGTTGTCAGACACCACGTGGCTGAACTTGACCACGATGGGGTCGGCCATGGCGCTCAGGCCAACAGCCATGGCCGCAGCGGCCAAAATCCTTTTGAATTTGAATTTCATGGGGAGTCTCCGTACACAAGTGAAAAAATACACAGGAGCGCAGGTATCACCCGCGTGCAAGGGCTGCCAACTGTGGCCTTCCACAGTCGGGTT
>JALRFN010000440.1 GCA_023268425.1 Burkholderiaceae bacterium
TTGAACGCCAGCCACACCCGCGCCAGCCACGCGCAAGCATTGCTGGAAGCCGCCCAAAGCAGCAGCGAGGCCCTGGCCAACGAGCGCGGCGGTGCACAAGAAGCTTTGTACCGAGCGATTCATGCGCTGGAGGCACAAGCCAAGTGGGAGCCCCGCTTCACCCCTTGGCTAGAGGTTTTGCAGCAAGCGCAGGCCTTGATCAGCGATACCGCACACGACATCCACAGCTACGCGCGACGCGACGCGTTTGACGCCGATGATTTGCGTCAACTCGACGAGCGCTTGAGCCTGTGGTTATCGCTATCCAAGCGCTTTCGCTGTGCGCCCGAAAGCCTGGCTGAGCAACACCAAGAGTGGCAGGCACAGCTCGACCGCATCAGCAAGCTAGCCGACCTTGATGCGCTGCAAGCGGCAGTCGACCAAGCCCAGCAAGCCTGGCACCAGCACGCACAAGCTTTGAGCCAACAGCGGCAAGGTGCGGCCAAGCAATTGGCGCAAGCGGTGACCGATTTGATGCAAGATTTGGGGATGGCGGGCGGACGCATGTCCGTGCAGGTCCAGACGGGCTCACCGGGGCCCGCGGGTCACGATGACGTGGCTTTTTTGGTGGCTGGTCATGCTGGCGTCACCGCCCGCCCGGTGGCCAAGGTCGCTTCCGGTGGCGAGCTTTCGCGCATCGCGCTGGCCATCGCCGTCACCACCAGCCGTTTAGGCAGTGTGGAGACATTGATTTTTGACGAGGTCGACTCGGGTATCGGTGGGCAGATTGCCCACACCGTTGGTGATTTGATGCGCCGCTTGGGTGACGACCGCCAGGTTCTGGCCATCACACACCTGCCTCAAGTCGCGGCCACGGCCCATCACCACCTCAAAGTCGAAAAACAGCAAAGCGCGCAGGGCACCAGCAGCCGCATCCGTTCGCTGGAAACCACCGAACGCACTGAAGAAATCGCGCGCATGCTCGGTGGCAGCCGCGACTCGGCCTCGGTGATGGCACATGCGCGTGAGATACTGAAGTCATGACAATACCGCTGCAACACGCCGAATTGGTCTTGATCACCGGCATATCAGGCTCGGGCAAATCGGTGGCCGTTGCGGCTTTGGAAGACGCCGGTTACTACTGCGTTGACAACTTGCCGCCCGAGTTGTTGCACCCCTTGTTCGAATTGCAAAGTATCAATGGGGTGAGCAAGATCGCCGTCGCGGTCGACGTGCGCAGCGCGCTGTCGCTGCCCGCCCTGCCCGCGCAAATCATCAAACTCAAAGCCATGGGTGTGCGCTGCCAATCGGTGTTCCTCGAAGCCACTGAGGAGGCCTTGTTGCGTCGCTTCTCCGAAACGCGGCGACAGCACCCGCTGTCCCGAGCGGTGCGTGACGGCCACGAACGCCAGGCCTTGCTCGAGGCCTTGGAGCACGAACGAGAGCTGCTGGCGGGCTTGCGCGAGGGGGCTCTGGTGCTGGACACCAGTCACCTCAAGGCGGCTGAGTTGCGCAGCCAAATCCAACAGGTTTTGGGCATCCAATCGGATCAAATCACCTTGGTCTTCGAGTCCTTTGCCTTCAAGCGCGGTGTCCCCATGGATGCGGACTACGTCTTTGACGTGCGCATGCTGCCCAATCCACACTACGAAAATGCGCTGCGCCCACTCACCGGGCGTGATGCGCCCGTGGCCGCCTACCTGGCGGGACAAGAGTCGGTGGGCGTCATGCTGGCGCACATCGAGGCCTTCCTCGTGCACTGGTTGCCCGCCATGCAAGACAACCACCGCAGCTACGTCACCGTGGCCATCGGGTGCACCGGCGGTCAGCACCGCTCGGTCTATGTGGTCGAGCAATTGGCCCAGCGCTTCAAGGCCAGTTATCCGACCCAAATTCGCCACCGCATGTTGGACCTGCCGCGCTAAGCCTGCGTTTCGCGCTCAGGCCCCAATCGTCGGCGCCGTGATTTGCGCCCACACGCGTTGCACCGCAGCGGGCATACCCAAGTCTGACACCTCAGCAGCGCTGCACCAGTGCCAATCGCCGTGCGGGAGCGCTTGCACATCCGAGGCGATCACCGGATAGATCATCAAATCGCGGTGTGTCAACACGTGCTTGAACATTGGCAAATGTTCAAGCTGTGCTTGCGGCAGGACTTGGCCGATTTGTGCCTCGTCTTCGACCACCCAAGGCACCATCAAACCACCCCATATTCCGTTCACTGGCCGCCGCTGCCAAGCCCACAAGCCACGCGTGTCGCGCATGAACACCAACCACCAACGCAGGGTTTGGCGCTTGATTTTGGCTTTTGGCCAAGGCCAGCGCATGGGTTCACCCGATGCGTACGCCGCACAGCCAGACACCAGGGGACAACGCTCACAGGCTGCCCGGCGCGGCTGGCACACCGTTGCACCCAAGTCCATCAGGCCCTGCGTGTAAGTGGGCATATCCTCGGGCGTCGGCACCGCCTCAGCCAAGGCCTGCGCCACCCCAAGCAAGGCCTTGCTGACCGCCGCGCTCGACACATCGGCATCCAGCGCCAACCAGCGCGCCAACACGCGCTTGACGTTGCCATCCAAAATCGACACACGTTGACCAAAGCAAAACGACGCGATGGCGGCGGCCGTCGAAGGCCCGATACCCGGCAAGCTTTGCAGGTCTTTGACCTTGTGCGGAAACTGTCCACCCCATTCGCTGAGCACCTGCTGCGCGCAACGGTGCAGGTTGCGGGCACGGCTGT
>JALRFN010000057.1 GCA_023268425.1 Burkholderiaceae bacterium
GGGCGCGTGTTGAACCAGGTGGTCAGCCAGGGTCTCTGCGACTTCGGTGCTGAAAAAGCTGGTGTGCGCATAGGCCAATTGATCAATCTGTGCGTGCATGGCGGCGCGCACATCGGGGTGGCCATGCCCCAAGCACGACACCGCTGCGCCGCCCGAGGCGTCGATGTAGCGCTTGCCCTCGCTGTCGACCAAAAAAACACCCTCGCCACCGACGGCCAGCGGCATCGCGCTGCGGGTTTGACGGTGCAAAACCCGCGTCTGATCCAAATTGCTCATGAAACTCCCCATTTGCTGTTGTTTGGTTTTTCCCAGTAGGCATGCGCCGCGTGCAAACGCTGCTCCATGCCCATCAAGCGCTGCATGACCGCGTCGCCGCCGCGTGCGGCAATGGTGGCCACCAAGGCTTCCGCCAAGGCCTGTGCGCCGGTGAGGGAATGAAAAAACGAAGGCGAGTCGCCCTCAAACACCAAGTGATCCCGGGACAACTGCGCCAGTGGCCCCAAACTGCTGTCGGTCAGCGCCAGCACGGGCACGCCTTGATCGGCTGCCATTTGCGCCAACTCCACGGTTTGCCGCGCGTAAGGCGACTGGCCAATGACCACCAAAGCGTCTTTGGCCCCCAGTTCCCAAATTTGGTCTTGCACCGTGCCCGCATCGTCGCTGGCCAACTGCACCTTGGACATCAGCAAATGGCAGGAGTAGTAGAGGTGAAAAGCGATGCCATGCGCGGCTCGCATGCCCAAAAACACCACCCGCTGCGCGTCGATCAAGGCGTCGGCCACCCGTTCAATGCTGGCCACGCTGTTGCGTTGCAACACGGCAGCCACATTGGCCGCCTGTTGCAGCGCCAACTGCTGCGCGCCCCGTTGTGCTTCGGAGCGGTGTGCCTGTTGTGACGCGGCTTTCAGCGCATAGTTCGATGACATGCCGACAGCGCTTTGCACCTCGGGCAAGCGCATGTCCTCAAACCCTTGAAACCCAAGCGCCTTGGCCAAGCGCGTCATGGTTGCCGGCGCGACGCCCGCTGAGCGCGCCGAACGCCGCATGGACTGGGTCACCAACTCCACCGGATGGTCGTTGAGCCACCGAGCGGCGCGCTGCAACTCCGGACTCAAGGATTCAAAATGCTCCGCAATGCGCTCACGCAGACTGTTCATGAAGGTATTCAAACCGAGTTTGAAACGAATGGATCATTTGATCGAATAATAACCCATTGTTTCAATGCATGCGATTTTTTTTAGCGACCGATCAAGCGCGCAGCAAGAGGCGCAGGCGTGCGATCAACAGCAGGGCCAGCACACAAGCCCCCCAGTTGAGCAACCAAGTCCACTGCCAAGTCCCGGTGGCTTGCGACAGTGCGGCTGCGGTCGGCGGCATGACGAATTGGCCGACCATGGACATTTGCGTGGTCCACCCCAGGGAGGTCGACACCGTTTGCTCTGAGGGCGCGACACGCACGGCCAGCGAGAACAAAGCCCCTGGAATCATGCCGCCCAAGCCAGAGAATACGACCGCCGCAGCCATTCGGGCCACCGGGGGCCATTCACCCAAGCCGTTGAAAATCACCACGGCGCAGCTGGCCATGATGATGAAGCCCCCACCCAACACGTGGTGCACCCGCCAACCCCGGTGCAGCAGCTGTCCACCCAGGACATTGCCAAAAATATTGACCACCGACACCGCTGCGGTGACGGCGCCCGCGGCCGATGCGCTGACGCCAACCGCCTGCAGCAAAGTGGGGAAAAAGCCAATCACGACCAGCCACTGGCTGGAATACAGCCCGAAACTCAAGGCCACCCACCAGGTACCGGGGTTGCGCCAGGTTTGCAACAAGCGCTGAGCGTGCTCCTGAAAGCCACCGCTGCGCAAACCCGAGCCGCCGCTCAACGGCCACAGCACCAACGCGCAGGTCAGGGCCATGAGCAAACTCGCTGCGCCCAAAAGCTGCCACCACGCCGACCAGCCCCAATGCGACAAGACCCAGGGGCCTGCCAAGAGCGCTGCAGCAGTACCGCCAGGCATGAAGGTGCCCCACACGCCCATGATTTGCGCCAGCTTTTCAGGCGCCACCACCTGCCGCAACAGCGCAGGCGCCGACACCACGACCAGCAAAAAGGCAATGCCCTCGATCACGCGCAGACCCAACAAACCCACAATGCCACTGGCGCTGCCGCCAAGTGCACTGGCCAAGCCCATGAGCAACAGGCCGCTGACCAAACTGCGGCGCAGACCCCAACCGTCGGCAAACATGCCCACGAACACGGCGATCAACATGCCGGCCATTTGGCTCATGGACAGGAGTGTGCCGGCCTGCACAATGCTGATGCCCAACGCCTCGCGCAGCGTGGGAATGGCCACCGAGACTTTGCCCACGTGCATCGCCACCATCATGCCGGCCAAGATCACCCACACCGCGGGATGACGCCAAGCGGCCACGGCGCGACTCAAGGACACACCTCAAACGCTGTATTCGCAGGCCAATCAAAAAACATAAAACACATGAATTAATGTAAAAATCTATTTGATATTAAAAAACAATTTGCAATCAGATTAAGCGATTCAATGGCGATTCATCTTGGGATGATAATCTCCCCAAAGCACAACCCCAGACGACGCCCAGACAGCCCATGAACGAACACCCCCTGCACAACCCAGCGATTCCCGTGGGCGTCGACGAACTGCAAGACGACGTGCATGCGGTCAACCGAGAGATCGACCGCATCGCCAGCGCGTTGCACGTCGATTTGGAAAATCACGAGCAGGTGCACCGCATCATCGCAGGCCAGTTCCCGGTTGAAAAACACCACGGTGAGCACCTGGAGTTGTTGCGCGGCTTGCTGTTTCTGCGTGGTCGCATCCGACAGCGCCGTTTGGAAGCCGGTTTGCCGGACGGGCCCAGCCCTTTGGCTGAGTCCATCTATGCCAAGCTGCACGCCCACCACGACAGCCAATAAGCGACCCCCATTTCTAAAAAAAAGCGCCTCGCAAGCGCAGGCGCTTTTTTAGATGGAACCGGATGGCACACCCGACCCGCCGCGCTTTACTTGGGCCACTGGTACAGCGCGGGCTCCTTGGCCATGAAACGTTGCACCGCCTGCGCGTTATAGGGGTCGGCAAAGCACAGGGCTTGGTCATTGATTTCGTTGCCCATGACGGTAGCCAAGTCGTTGGACAGGGTTTGGCCCATGCGCTGCTTGATCAAGGCTGTGCCCACACGCGAAGCGTTGGCGAAACTCTCCGCGTAGGTGCGCGCGCGGGCCAGCAAATCGGTCTGCTCCACCACTTCCATCACCACGCCCAGGGCTTTGGCCTCTTGCACGTCGATTTCGCGCGCCGAAAGCATCAGCTCTTTGGCGCGTTGAACACCCACCACACGCGGCAAGGTGTAAAACGCCCCGCAATCTGGCACCAAGCCAATGCGCATGAAGCTCAGGCAAAAGCGGCTGCGCGGGGTGGCCAAGACCAAATCGGCGGCCAAGGCCAAGCTGAAGCCTGCGCCAAAGGCCGGCCCGTCCACTGCAGCGATCAGCGGTTTTTGCAGCTCAATCAACTGCTGCACCCACGTGTACAGCTCGGCCATGCGGGTGCGCGTTTCCATGACGTCGAATTGGCCGATGCGCTCGACCATGCCACGGATGTCGCCACCCGCGCAAAACACGCCATCGGCGCCAGTCAAGATCACCGAGCGCACGGCGTCATCTTCGGCGACTTGCGGCACGATGCGCGCCATGGCGTCGCGCACCTCTGGGCTGAATGAGTTGCGCGACTTGGGCTGATTCAGCGTGATCGTGGCCACGCCGTTGCTGATGTCGAGTAATACGGCTTCGCTCATGAATATCTCCTCGCTGTGTGAACGGCTCAGGCGCCGTATTGACCGACGATGGTCACCGACGACACGTTTTGGCTGGGAAAACCGCCCAGGTTGTGCGTCATGCCAAACACTGGGGCTTGGCTTTGCCGCGCACCTGCGCGCCCGCTCATTTGCAAATACATCTCGTACAACATGCGCAAGCCCGAGGCCCCAATCGGATGGCCAAAACACTTCAGGCCACCGTCGATTTGACAAGGCACGCGCCCGTCGGCATCGTAAAAGCCATCCAAGATGTCGTTGACCGCGCGGCCATCTTCAGACAACTGCAAGTCTTCCATGGTCACCAACTCGGTGATGGAGAAGCAGTCGTGCACGTCCACCAGCGAAATTTGCTCGCGCGGCTTGCTGATACCCGCCTCGGCGTAGGCGCGTGCCGCCGCGACGCGGGTGGTGGCGAAATAGCTGCCGTCCCATTGGTCGAGTTGCAATTCTTGGCCGTTGGAGACCGCCAACTGCAGCGATTTGACAGAGACCAAGTCGTGTTTACCCAAGGCCTTGGCGATCTCGGGCGTGGTGACAATCGCGCAGGCCGAGCCGTCGCTGACGCCGCAGCAGTCGTACAAGCCCAGCGGGTCAGCCACCATGGGTGCATTCAAGACATCGTCGATGGTGATGGCCTTGCGCAAATGCGCCTTGGGGTTGTTGACCGCATTCGCATGGCTTTTGACCGAAACATGTGCCATGGCGCGTTTCAAGTCATCTTTGTTCACGCCGTACTTGGCGCGGTATGCCGCAGCCAACTGCGCAAACGAACCCGGCGCAGACACGTTGGCCCAGTACTGGTTGTTCAAAGCCCCGCGCCCGCGCTGCGGCAAGCCACCATAGCCGGTGTCTTTGAGCTTTTCCACGCCCACAGCCAAGGCGATGTCCACCGCCCCGGAGGCCACGGCGTAACAAGCGCCCCGAAACGCCTCGGTACCCGTGGCGCAGTAGTTCTCCACACGCGTCACAGGGATGTAGGGCAAGCGCAGGGTCATCGCCAGCGGCACCGCGGACATGCCCACGTGCTGCTCACCAATCGCCGTGCCAAACCAAGCCGCCTCGATTTGCTTGCGCTCCACGCCAGCGTCGGCCAAACACTCCTCAAACGCTTCGACCATCAGGTCTTCGGCGTTGCAGTCCCAGCGTTCGCCGAAATTGGAACAGCCCATGCCCAAGATGGCGACTTTGTCTTTGATGCCGGTTGCCATGTTGTTCTCCTTGCTTAAGCCGGAACGGCTTTCCAAAAATAGCGCAAATAGCCGCGCGTGGGGTCTTGGTCTTTGATGCGAAACGCCATGCGCATGGTGTCGCCCACCTCGACCGCGTCGACCTCTGAGAAGTCAATCAAGACGCGACCGCCCTCTTCAAACTGCACCATGCCGTACCACGCCGGGGGGTCTGGGCAATAAGTCAACAAGTCCGCGGTGTAGGACACCACTTTGGCTTTGGACTGCGCAAACGAATGCGCATCCTGGCTGTCCAAGCTGTTGCAAGTGGGTTCGACGCAATACCGTCCGCGCGGGAACTGCACCGTGCCGCAGTGGCGGCATTTCCCGCCAACCAAACCTTGCAACATCTCGTGGTTGCGAAACGCGCTGGTCAGAGGCGTGCCCTTGTCGGTCTCGGCGCGCATGCCGCGCTCCATGTCAAATTGCTCGTTGAAGGCCAAAAAGCGCATGTAGTTGTCCGACGCCTTCTTGCGCGCCAGGCTGCCGTTGACGCCGGCCGTGGCTTGCAAACGCGTGACCTCGGGTGTGACTTCGAACACCAAGGCGTCCGCGCCTTGACCCAAGGTCGCCACCACAATCAGGTCACCGGCCTGTGCGTCTTGCAGTGCCTGCGCCAGCATCACCAGTGCGTGTGCCGCACCGCTGTCGCCGACTTGCCCAATCAGGTTGGAACGCACGGCTTCTGGGCGCAGCTTGAGCTTCTTGGCCACGGCTTGGTCAACCTTGGGCAACACGCAAGGCAAGCAAAAATGCGTCACCGCGTCCGCCGCCACGCCCGCCTGTGTCAAAGCGGCCTGCACCACACGCGGCATGATCTTCAAATAGCCCTCTTCGCGTACCCAACGCTCTTCCCAACCGTAGTCCGACTGGTGGTCACTCATGCGGTAGCTGTGCACGAAATCGACCGACTCGCTGGCACTGCCTTTGAGTACGGCGACCGCCTTGCCCTCGCCGACCACCAGCGCAGCGGCGGCGTCACCGTAGCTGAGCTCTTGCGCGCTGGCGACTTTGGTCTTGCGGTGTTCCGCGCCAATCACCAAGCTGGTGTGTTGCTTGCGCTGCAAAGCGTCGAGCAAGGCCGTCGTTGCGGCGCGCATGCTGCCTGCGGTGTCCTGCACTTGCACACGAGGCGCCAAGCCCAAGGCGTCAGCCACCACGCCCGCGTTTTGGCGGTCAGCAAAGGGGTGCGAAGTCGAAGCCAGGCTCAACCAGCTGGGCGTGGCCGTCTCCACGCGAAAGGCATCGCGGGCGGCCTCAACGCCCATGGTGATGACGTCTTCGTCCCAGTTGCAAATGGCTTTTTCGCCCTTGCCTTGGCCCTTGAGGCCAGGAGCAAACCAGGCATTGGCTTGAGCGATGGCGCTGCGTTGCAAGCGCACGCGAGGCACATAGGCGCCTGCTGACAAAATCCCAAAACTCATGACGGGCTCCCCACTTTGGCCAAACCGTGCGAGATCACCAACATATCGCGTTCAACGACTTTGGCTTGGAATTGCACGCCCAAATCGGTGTGCCACATCTCGACGCGCAGGCGCTCGCCCGGGTAAACCGGACCGGCAAAACGCAGGCCCAGGTGTTGGAGACGGCTGGCGTCGTAGTCGCACAGCGTGCGCAGCAAGGCGTGGCCCACCAAACCGTAAGAGGCCAGACCGTGCAAGATGGGCGCTTTGAAACCTGCCGCTTTCGCGACGGCGGGGTCGGCGTGCAAGGGGTTGAGGTCCGAGCACAGCCGGTACCAAAGCGCTTGCTGCGGCAATGTGGGCAACTCACACACGGCGTCAGGCGCCGTGGTCGGACACGCGGGCTTGGCGGGTGGCAGGGCATCACCGCCAGCCGGGCCGTTGTTGGGCTGCTCGGAGAAGCCACCATCACCTCGGCAGAAGGTCACCCCTTCCAAGGTGGCCAACAAATCGCCGTTGGCTTGGTTGTAAATCTTGCGCTCTTGCACCATCAAGGCGCCTTTGGCTGCGCCTTTGTCGGCCAGGTGGGTGACCTTGAGCTCGCCGACCACGGTCGCGGCCACCGGCAGGGGCTTGTGCAAAGTCAGGCTTTGCTCACCGTGCAAGACCTTGACCCAGTCGATGCCCGAATTCTGCTCCTTGACCCAAAAGCCCGGCGAAGCCAAAACCACCGGCATGGTGGGCGCTGCGACCATGTTTTCCTCGTAGACAAAGGGCAGTTGCCGCGTGTCCAAAGGGTCATAGCCGTAGCCCACGCCCAGTGCGTACATGGCGCTGTAGCGCCAGTCATAGCTTTGTTCAACGGGCTCAAAGGCCCAATTTTTCAGCTTGTGATAGTCGATGGCCATGGCTGCCTCCAAACTTCAAGTTCACTTTAAGGTGCGGGCCACAGCCCTGCTCCGGCTTAGATGGGGTCCCAGCAGAACACGTCAGCACTGCGATCCAGCGAAGCGAAACCCGCTTTGAGCGAAGGCATGGCGTGCTCGGCCACAGACTCGGGTGTCCAGCCCTCGGCGCGGTGTACGCTGCGGATGGGGCGGTTGTGGTTGAACAAGAAAATCTCGTTGGCACGCACCGCAAAGATTTGACCGCTGACGTCTTTGGACTGGTCTGCCATCAGGTAGGCGGCCAGCGGCGCGATCTTGCCGGTCTCCATGCGCTTCATGCGCTCGACGCGGGCTTTGGCCGCATGTTGCGCGCCGTCAGCCGTGCAAAACGCAAGCACGACAATGTGGCGCGTTGGGAACAAGTTGAGCCATTTGCGCCCAAGCAAACTCGGGATTACGTTCAGCGTATCCATCAATTGATGGCCGATGCTGAGACGATAAAACGCTAGTTAACGAGGCTGCTGCGGTGGCGGTAAGCG
>JALRFN010000103.1 GCA_023268425.1 Burkholderiaceae bacterium
CGTTCTGCCGGTAATGGCGAGTTACATCGTCGCGGCGGAGGAGCAGGGCGTAGAGCAGGCGCAGCTCGCGGGCACCCTTCAGAACGACATCCTGAAAGAGTTCATGGTGCGCAACACCTACATCTACCCGCCCGAGCCGTCGATGAAGATCATTGGCGACATCATCGAGTACACGGCGCGGCACATGCCCAAGTTCAACTCGATCTCGATCTCGGGTTATCACATGCAAGAAGCCGGCGCCAACCAGGCGCTGGAGATGGCCTTCACGCTGGCTGATGGCAAAGAGTACGTCAAGACCGCCATGGCCAAGGGCTTGGACGTTGATGCCTTTGCGGGCCGACTGAGCTTCTTCTGGGCCGTGGGCATGAACTTCTATTTGGAGATTGCCAAGATGCGCGCAGCCCGTTTGCTGTGGGCGCGCATCATGAAGGGCTTTGGCGCCAAGAACCCCAAGAGCCTGATGCTGCGCACGCACAGCCAGACCTCGGGTTGGTCGCTGACCGAGCAAGACCCTTACAACAACGTGGTGCGCACGACGATCGAAGCCATGGCCGCTGTCTTTGGTGGCACGCAAAGCCTGCACACCAACAGCTTTGACGAAGCCATTGCATTGCCCACTGAGTTCAGTGCCCGCATCGCACGCAACACGCAGTTGATCATTCAAGAAGAGACGCACATCACCAACGTGGTTGATCCCTGGGCGGGCTCTTACATGATGGAAAAGCTGACCCAAGAGATGGCCGACAAGGCCTGGGCCATCATCGAGGAGGTCGACGCCATGGGCGGCATGACCAAAGCGGTGGACTCGGGCTGGGCCAAGCTCAAGATCGAAGCCAGCGCGGCAGAAAAGCAAGCCCGCATCGACAGCGGCAAAGACGTCATCGTTGGCGTCAACAAATACAAATTGGCCAAAGAGGACCCCGTTGACATCTTGCAAATCGACAACGACAAGGTGCGCGAGTCGCAGGTGGCGCGCTTGGCGCAGATCCGTGCCAGTCGCGACAACGCGGCCGTGCAAGCGGCGTTGGACGCCTTGACCGCGGCGGCCGAAAGCGGCCAAGGCAACCTCTTGGGCTTGGCCATCGACGCGGTGCGCGCGCGCGCGACCGTGGGCGAAGTCTCAGATGCCCTGGAGAAAATCTATGGCCGCCACCGCGCCGACACGCAAAAGGTCACCGGCGTTTACGCCCAAGCCTACGACTCCGCAGAAGGCTGGGAGGCCTTGCAGCAAGAGATCGCCGCCTTCGCTGACGAACAAGGCCGCCGCCCGCGGGTGATGATCGCCAAGCTCGGTCAAGACGGCCACGACCGAGGCGCCAAAGTGGTCGCCACGGCCTATGCCGATTTGGGCTTTGACGTCGACATGGGGCCGCTGTTTCAAACGCCCGAAGAGTGTGCACGTCAAGCCATCGAAAACGACGTGCATGCGGTGGGGGTGTCGACGCTGGCTGCTGGCCACAAAACCCTGGTGCCCGCCATCATCAAGGCTTTGCGCGAGCAAGGCGCAGACGACATCATCGTTTTTGTCGGTGGCGTGATTCCCCGCCAGGACTATGACTTCTTGTACGAAGCGGGTGTCAAAGGCATTTATGGCCCGGGCACGCCGATTCCGGCCAGTGCCAAAGACGTGCTGGAACACATCAAAGCGGCAGTGGTTTAAGCCTTGGTTGTGAGCCGCAAGGGGATGGAACCATGAGCCTGTGTGTCAGTTGGGGCGCCTCCAAAGCAAGCGCTGTTGACCTGTGCGCCGCTGTGAACGAGCGTCCGGTGGCGCGTCGCCTGCTGCGTTGGGAAGGCTTGGCGGCTTTTGTCTTGGCGTTGTTGATCTATCAGTCGCAAGGCTACGCTTGGAGCACCTTGGCTGGGTGGGTGCTGTTGCCGGATGTGGCCTTGTTGGCTTACTTGAGTGGCTCGGCGCGTGTGGGCATGTGGGCCTACAACAGCACGCACAGCAGCTTGGGGCCCGCCGCTTTGGGTGGCTGGGGTGTGATCAGTGGCAGCACCTGGGCCACGCAAGCGGCATTGATTTGGTTTGTTCACATTGGTTTTGACCGCATGTTGGGTTACGGCTTGAAAGGCCCGGTCGATTTCAAGCAAACCCACCTGGGTTGGCTTGGGCGCGTGGGCTCACGTTGATGGCGGCGTTGCTCAGCAGCGATTTGATTGTCCAGGCCCATGGCCCGGGACAACGCCGCGCCATGGCCAAGGCCATCACCTTGCTGGAATCCACGCGGGCTGACCACCGCGCGCAAGCCGATGAGCTGTTGACCGCATTGCTGCCGCACACCGGGCGCTCGTTTCGGCTGGGTTTGAGCGGTGTGCCCGGTGTGGGCAAGAGCACCTTCATTGAAACCCTGGGGCTGTACTTGATTGAGCGCGGCCACCGCGTCGCGGTCTTGGCGGTCGACCCGTCCAGCAGTGTTTCCGGGGGCTCGATTTTGGGCGACAAAACCCGCATGGAGCGGCTGTCCGTTCACGAACGCGCCTTCATTCGTCCAAGCCCCAGCGGCGGTACGCTGGGCGGCGTCGCCGAGAAAACCCGTGAGGCCATGCTGGTGTGTGAGGCCGCGGGCTATGACGTGGTGATTGTCGAGACCGTCGGCGTCGGCCAAAGCGAAACGGCGGTGGCCAACATGACCGACATGTTTGTCCTGATGCAATTGCCCAACGCGGGTGACGATTTGCAAGCCATTAAAAAAGGCGTGATGGAGTTGGCCGACTTGGTGGTCATCAACAAAGCCGACATCGACAACGCCGCTGCAACGCGCGCCGAAGCGCAAATTACCAGTGCCCTGCGATTGTTGGGTTTGCACGGCAACCCCGACCATGCCCATCACAATGAAGAAATCTGGCACCCGCAAGTTGTGCAGATCAGTGCGTTGCTCAATCAAGGGGTCGACAGCTTTTGGCACCGCGTGCAAAAGTTCAAGCGC
>JALRFN010000145.1 GCA_023268425.1 Burkholderiaceae bacterium
CCTGAGACTGCGCCCAAAGTGCGCAAGCAGACGGAAAAAGAATTCCCCGAAGGCATTCCGGCCTTCGGCGCAGACGCCTTGCGCTTCACCTTCGCGGCACTGGCCACGCTGGGCCGCAACATCAACTTCGACACCAAACGCTGCGAGGGCTACCGCAACTTCTGCAACAAGCTGTGGAACGCCAGCCGTTTTGTGCTGATGAACTGCGAAGGCCAGGACTGCGGCTTGATGGACCACACCAAGGCCGACTGTGCGCCGGGTGGCAAAGCGCACGGCTACATGGACTTCAGCGCCGCCGACCGCTGGATCAAGTCACGCCTGAACCGCGTCTCTGGCGACATGGCGCAGGGCTTTGCCGACTACCGACTCGACTTGGTGGCACAAAGCATCTACAGCTTCGTCTGGGACGAGTTCTGTGACTGGTACTTGGAAATTGCCAAGGTGCAAATCCAAACTGGCAACCCCGCCCAGCAACGCGCCACGCGCCGAACCTTGATCCGCACGCTGGAAGGCATCCTGCGCTTGGCTCACCCCATCACCCCGTTCATCACCGAGTCCTTATGGCAAGTGGTGGCGCCCGTGGCGGGCATTTCGGGCGAGTCCGTGAGCGTGGCGCCCTACCCCGAATGCCAAGAGAAATTCTTCGACGAAGCCAGCGAAGCCAGCGTCGCCAAGCTCAAACAGTGGGTGGAAGCCTGCCGTGGTTTGCGCGGAGAGATGGCGGTGTCGCCTGCGACCAAACTGCCGCTGTACGTGCAAGGCGACTCGGCGTTTGCACAATCGCACGCGGACGTACTCAAAGCGCTGGCCAAGCTGAGCGAAGTGCGCGCTTTTGACGATGAGACCGCGTGGTCACAAGCCGCTGGGGCTGCACCCGTGGCGGTCGTCGGCGAAGCGCGTTTGTGTTTGTTTGTTGAAGTCGACGTTGACGCTGAGCGTGCGCGCCTGGGCAAAGAGATCAAGCGCTTGGAAGGTGAAATCACCAAAGCCAACGGCAAACTGAGCAACGACAACTTTGTGGCCAAGGCGCCGCCTGCAGTCATCGAGCAAGAGCGCCAGCGCGTTGCTGACTTTGGCGCCACCTTGTCCAAACTGCAAGAGCAGCTGAACAAGCTCGGTTGACCCGAAAAACCCAAACCGCATTGCGAGACAACACCATGAGCGACGAAACCTCACGCCCCGAACTGCCCGACCAACTCAGTATTGACCCCAGCAGCCCGTTCTACAACACCAGCGTGTTGGAGCAAAACATCGGCATTCGCTTCAACGGCAAAGACCGCCAAGACGTCGAGGCCTACTGCGTCTCTGAAGGCTGGATCAAAGTGGCCTCAGGCAAGACACGCGACCGCAAGGGCCGCCCCTTGCTGATCAAGCTCAAAGGCGAAGTCGAACCCTACTACCGTTGACGGCGCCTAGAGCGAGACACCCGAGGCTGGTTGCACCAGTCGCGAGTGTCAACGGCGTTTCAGCACGAAGACGTAATCAGGCCCCGCGGTATCAGAGTCCACCATGTCGTTGCCCGTTTGCTTGGCAAACGCCGCGAAATCCCGAACCGCCCCCGCATCGGTGCAAATCACGCGCAACAACTGCCCACTGCTCATGCCAGCCAGGGCTTTTTTGGCCTTCAAAATCGGCAAAGGGCAGTTCAAACCGCGGGCATTGAGTTCTTGATCGACTTCCATTTTGGTCTCATTGTCTAGGCTGAGTGCTGCTATTTTAAGTTTGCGGCAAATCCATCCACTGCGGCTCGATGCCACGCGAGCGCAACCAGTCGGCCAGCGCCAAGCCGGTGCCACGACGCCAGCACTTGATGTCTTCAAGCGCCATCCATTTCGACTCCACCAACTCGGGGGACAACTTGACTTCGCCACGCGTGCGCACGTGATAAGTGATGATCACTTGGTTCATGCGCTCAAACGCATGCACGCCCACCAAATGGGTCTCTAACACCTCTAGAGACGTTTCCTCAAACACCTCGCGAGCGACGCCTGCCTCGGGTGATTCATCCGCCTCCATGAAACCGGTGATCAGAGCAAACATGCGCCCGCTCCATGCCGCATTCCGCGCCAACAGCACTTGACCGTCTTGCTCGACGATGGCCGCCAAAACCGGGGTTGGGTTGTTCCACAAGGTGAACGTGCACTGCGTGCAACGCCAACGGAACTTGATGCCGCCGTCCTCTTGGGCAGGCGCCCAATCTAAGTCCGCAGCACACTCGGGGCAAAAGCGATAACGCGTCGGGTGTGGTTCATTCGGGCTCATGCGGGGAACACTCCAGTGGACAGATAGCGATCACCGCGGTCACAAACGATGAACACGATGGTGGCGTTCTCAAGCTCAGCATTCAACTGCAAAGCGACCTGGCAAGCCCCTGCGGCCGAGATCCCCGCAAAAATGCCCTCTTCTTTGGCCAAACGGCGCGCCATGTCCTCGGCATCGGCCTGCGAGACGTAGCGCAACTCGTCGACATTGGCGGGGTCATAAATCTTGGGCAGGTACTCCTCAGGCCACTTGCGAATACCTGGGATGCGCGACCCCTCCTCGGGCTGCGCGCCAATGATGCGCACCTGCGGGTTTTGCACCTTGAGGTACTTGGAGACACCAGTGATGGTGCCCGTGGTGCCCATCGCACTCACAAAATGGGTCACACGCCCAGCGGTGTCCTGCCAAATCTCGGGGCCAGTGGTTTCAGTGTGGATGCGCGGGTTGTCGGCGTTGGCGAACTGATCCAACATCACGCCCTTGCCCTGCGCCACCATTTGCTCGGCCAAATCGCGCGCGTACTCCATGCCCCCACTCTTGGGCGTCAAAATCAATTCAGCGCCATAAGCCTTCATGGTCTGGGCACGCTCGATCGACAAGTCTTCGGGCATGATCAAAATCATGTGGTAACCCTTGATCGCTGCCGCCATCGCCAGCGCAATGCCCGTGTTGCCCGAAGTGGCCTCAATCAAGGTATCGCCCGGCTTGATCTCACCCCGCTCTTGAGCCCGCGCGATCATCGATAGGGCTGGTCGATCTTTGACAGAACCCGCCGGGTTGTTGCCCTCCAGCTTGCCCAAAATCACATTGCCACGTGCCCTAGCCTGCGCAGCGCCAATTCGCTGCAAGGCCACCAGAGGGGTGCGCCCAATCGTGTCTTCAATGGTCGGATAACTCGGCTGTGACAACACATACTCCTGAACAAAACAAGGTGAGTGGACTTTGCCACAAAGACAAGAGACCAGAGACACGCAGGCGATTGTTAGCCAGTCCCAAACAAACTTCGCCGCGCTTCAAAAATGGCGCGAACTTGTGCCATAATCTCGCCTTCGCTGCCGGGGTGGCGAAATTGGTAGACGCAGTAGATTCAAAATCTGCCGGAGTAACCCTCCGTGTCGGTTCGACTCCGACCCTCGGCACCACTTAGTTTGCAAGGCTAGGTAAAAATTAAAGAAACCCAGTACTTTCGTATTGGGTTTTTTTATTGCTTGCACATG
>JALRFN010000211.1 GCA_023268425.1 Burkholderiaceae bacterium
AAACCCTTGCCGTGATCGGTTCGGGCGTGATTGGTTTGGAAATGGGCTCCGTGTGGCGTCGTTTGGGTGCCGATGTGACCATTCTGGAAGGCTTGCCGACCTTTTTGGGCGCTGCCGATGAATCGGTGGCCAAAGAGGCCAAGAAGGCATTTGACAAGCAAGGCTTGAAGATTGAACTCGGCGTCAAAGTCGAGTCGGTCAAGACCAGCAAAAAGGGCAAAGCGACGCAAGTCAGTTTGGCCTACGCCAACGCCAAGGGCGAGGCGCAAACGCTGGTGGCCGACAAGTTGATCGTGGCCATTGGCCGCGTGCCCAACACCGACGGCCTGAATGTCGAGTCCGTGGGCTTGGCGCTGGACGAGCGCGGGGCCATCGTGGTCGACGCCGAGTGCAAGACCAATCTGCCGGGCGTGTGGGCGGTGGGTGACGTGGTGCGTGGCCCCATGTTGGCGCACAAAGCCGAAGAAGAAGGCGTGGCTGTCGCAGAGCGCATTGCGGGCCAACATGGTCACGTTGACTTTGACCTGGTGCCGTGGGTGATCTACACCAGCCCCGAGATTGCGTGGGTGGGCAAAACCGAGCAGCAACTCAAAGCCGAAGGCCGCGCCTACAAGGCCGGCAGCTTCCCGTTCTTGGCCAATGGCCGTGCCCGCGCCTTGGGCGACACCACGGGCATGGTCAAGATGTTGGCGGATGCGCAAACCGATGAGGTCTTGGGTGTGCACATCGTGGGCCCCATGGCCAGCGAGTTGGTGGCTGAGGCTTGTGTGGCCATGACCTTCCGCGCCGCCAGCGAAGACATTGCACGCATCTGCCATGCACACCCTTCGCTGTCTGAGTCGACCAAAGAGGCGGCTTTGGCCGTTGACAAGCGCACCTTGAACTTCTGATGGATGCGCGTGTGAGCGGTGTTCGCGCCATTTACGAGCAGCACCTGAGCGAGCGCGGCTACCAAGCCGATGAGGCCCAGTTGAATGCCGTGGCCGCTTTGGAGCGCTGCGCCACCGACTGGGCTGCGTACAAAGGCAAACGATCCAATCCGCTGAAGAAGTGGTTGGATCGTTCGTCCTTGCCGCGTGGTGTTTACATGTTCGGCGGAGTGGGGCGCGGCAAGAGCTTTTTGATGGACTGCTTTTTCCAAGCGGTGCCCATCGAACGCAAAACACGCTTGCATTTCCACGAGTTCATGCGTGAAGTCCACCGGCAACTGACCGTACTGCAAGGCACGGTGAATCCTTTGGACGCGCTGGCCAAACAAATCGCCAAGAAATACAAGCTGATTTGTTTCGACGAGTTCCACGTGGCCGACGTGACCGACGCGATGATTTTGCACCGCCTGTTGGACGCGCTGTTTGCCAACGGGGTGGGTTTGATCACCACCTCCAATTTCCACCCGGATGGTCTTTACCCCAATGGCTTGCACCGCGATCGCATCTTGCCTGCCATCGAGTTGTTGAAGTCCACCATGGAAGTCATCAATGTCGACGCAGGCCACGACTACCGCTTGCGCAGCCTGACCCATGTACAGGTCTACCACAGCCCGGTCAATGAGACCTCGGAAACGGCCTTGGCTCAGATCTTTGCGCAACTGGCCGATGTGGATGAGGAGTCGCCCGAGTTGCACATCGAAGCGCGCACGCTGGTGGCCAAGCGGCGCGCGGGTGGGGTGGTTTGGTTTGATTTCAAAACCCTGTGTGGCGGGCCGCGCTCGCAAAACGACTACTTGGAATTGGCCTCGCGTTTCCACACGGTCTTGCTCAGTGGGGTGCCTCAAATGTCGGTGCGCCACGCCAGTGAGGCACGCCGCTTCACTTGGTTGGTCGATGTTTTGTATGACCGCCACGTGCGCTTGATGCTCTCGGCCGAGGTGGCGCCGGAGTTGCTGTACGTGAAGGGGCCTTTGTCCCACGAGTTTCCGCGTACCGTCTCTCGCTTGCAGGAAATGCAATCGGCTGAGTATTTGGCGCAAGAGCGGCGTCTGGTTGACACTCGCCTGACTTGAGCCACGAGCCCGCTTGCAGCAGGCTAGACTCGCCTGATGGCTACTTCGCTCTCTCTGGCTGAACAAACCCGCGCCACCTTGTCGACGGGTGGCCTGGTGGCGCAAGCCTCGGTTGGCTTTTGCGAGCGCCAAGGCCAGTTGGCCATGGCCGAGGCGGTGGCCGACACCATTGTCGAAGGCGGTGCACTGGTGGTCGAGGCGGGCACAGGCACGGGCAAGACCTTTGCCTATTTGGTGCCGGCGCTGCTCAGTGGCCGCCGGGTGATGATTTCAACGGCCACCAAAGCCTTGCAGGACCAGCTGTTCGGGCGTGATTTGCCGCGCCTACTCGACATGTTGCGTGTGCCGGTGCGCACGGCTTTGCTCAAGGGTCGCGCCAACTACCTGTGCCCGCACCGGTTGAAGTTGCATCTGCACGGTGGCATGGTCAGTGACCGTGTCGTACACAACGTGTTGCGCAAAGTGGAGGTCTGGGCGCAAGGCAACCCCGGTGGAGACCTCACGCTGATGCCGGGTCTGGATGCGCGCTCCAGCGCCATGCCTTACATCACCTCGAGTCGAGACAACTGTTTGGGTTCGACTTGCCCCGAATTCAGCCGCTGTCCGCTGCAGTTGGCCAGACGCGAGGCCTTGGCCGCCGACTTGGTGGTGGTGAACCACCATTTGTTTTT
>JALRFN010000228.1 GCA_023268425.1 Burkholderiaceae bacterium
GTGCCAAGAGCGTGTACGCTTATTGCACACACCCGATTTTCTCTGGCCCAGCCATTGAGCGCATTGCGCGCGGCGAGGCCCTGGACGAAGTGGTGGTGACCAACACGATTCCGTTGAACGAGTCAGCCAAAGCCTGCAGCAAGATTCGTCAACTTTCTGTGGCGCCCTTGATCGCAGAAACCATTTCACGCATCGCCACGGGCGAGTCCGTGATGCATTTGTTTGCTGAAGGCGAAAGCCTCTTCTGAGGCCGTTTGGCTTCAGCATTCACCGCCTGCCGCGTCATGGGCGCGGCATTTTTCCCTCGAAGCCCACTGGTCGCGGTTGGCTTCAACTTTGAGGCAGAACCTCAAGGAGTTTGTTATGAAATTCGTCGCTTTTGAGCGCAAGCTGCAGGGTACGGGTGCGAGCCGCCGTCTGCGCAATTCGGGCCGCACGCCCGCGATTGTGTACGGTGGTGATGTCGAGCCGACGCCCATTGAATTGGATCACAACGCACTGTGGCACGCCGCCCAGAAAGAAGCCTTCCACGCCTCTGTGCTGGACATGGAATTGGCCGGCAAAACCGAACAAGTCATGTTACGCGCCATTCAGTACCACCCGTTCAAGCAATTGGTCTTGCACGTGGACTTCCAACGCGTGAGCAACAACACCGTCTTGCACAAGAAAGTGCCTTTGCATTTCATCAATGAAGACCAGTCTGAAGCGGTCAAGACCGACAAGTGCTTGATCAACCACGTGATGACTGAAATCGACGTGCAGTGCGTTGCATCTAAGTTGCCCACCCACATCGAAGTCGACTTGGCCAACATCGCCAAAGGCCAGAGCATTCACGCACACGAATTGGTGTTGCCTGAAGGCGTGTCCTTGGTTGACCATGGCCACGGCGGTGAACAAACCGTCGTCACGGCTGTGCCCCCTAAAGGCGGTAGCACTTCCGACGACGAAGCTGCTGCCAGCTGATCGCGCAAGCACCGCATCGAAAGCCGCCTGTGTTCGCACTGGCGGCTTTTTTCATGTCGATGCCCTGCCCACAGGGACATGACACGCAACAGAGATAATCTCGCTCATGATTCGCTTGTTTGTTGGTTTGGGCAACCCGGGCCCTGAATATGAAGACACCCGCCACAACGCGGGTTTTTGGTGGATTGATGCGCTGGCCGATGCCTTGCGCATCAACATGACACCGCAATCCGCCTACTTTGGCTGGATGGGCTCACAAGGCGTTGGTGCCGAGAAAATTTGGCTGTTGAAACCCAGCACCTTCATGAACCGCAGCGGGCAGTCGGTTGCCGCACTGGCGAAATTCTTCAAGGTTCCAGCCGAATCGATTCTGGTGGTGCATGACGAGTTGGACATTGCGCCAGGCGAAGTCAAGCTCAAAAAGGGCGGCGGACATGCTGGGCACAATGGCTTGCGCGACATCCACGCGCGCTTGGGTACACCGGACTACTGGCGGCTTCGCATTGGTATCGGCCACCCAGGCCAAAAGCCTGAGGTGGTCAACTGGGTGCTCAAAAAACCTGCCCCCGATCAGCGCGACGCGATTCACCAAGCCATTGCGCGCAGCGTGGCCGCCGCACCCGATTTGATCGCTGGAGCCATGGACAAGGCCACGGCACACATCCACACCAGCAAACCTCAGCGCCCCAAACCGCCGCGCCCAGACACTGCAACGCCTGCGAAGCAGGCCTAGACGCAGCCCCAGTTCAAGCCTGAGTGAGTTCGTGGTATTTGGCCAGCAGTTGCTCCGGCGTCTCCACATGTGCCGGGTTGACGGGGATGCACTCCACGGGACACAAGCTGACACACTGCGGTTCATCGAAATGCCCCACGCACTCGGTGCACTTGGCCGGGTCAATTTCGTAAAACTCACGCCCCATGGCGATGGCCTGGTTGGGGCAAACCGGCTCACACACATCGCAGTTGATGCACTCGGCAGTGATCATCAAAGCCATGGCCTTAAGCTTTCAGTTGCGCGTCCAAGGCCGAGACCACGACCGGACTGACCATCTCACGGACATCGCCGCCCAACTTGGCAATTTCGCGCACCAAGGTGCTGGAGATACAAGACCACTGGGGTTCAGGAATCAACATCACGGTGTCGATGTGCGGTGCCAACTTGCGGTTCATGCCAGCCATTTGCGCCTCGTAATCGAAGTCGGTGACGTTGCGGATGCCGCGCACCACCGCATGAGCGCCTTGCTGCTTACAAAAGTCCATGATCAAGCCGTCAAACGGCATGGCTGACACCGCCGGCACATCGACCAACGCCTCGCGCACCAACTCCAGTCGCTGTTCCAGCGTGAACATGGTTTTCTTGTGGTGGGCGATGGCCACGGCCACGATCACCTGGTCAAACAACTGAGCGGCGCGGCGAACCACGTCTTCATGCCCTTTGGTGATGGGGTCAAAGGTGCCGGAATAGACGGCAATGCGCGGAGTATGAGCGGTCATGTGAGCGATGTTAACTTGTCTAATAACTGGTAATGCACCGCAGCGGCTTTACCCGCCTTGGCCACGCGCCAACCACAGGCCGCCAAGGTCGCCTCGTCCCACTGGTGGTCAGACTCCAGGTAACACAAGCCGTCCGTGGCGGTGGCTGCATGCGCCGCGCGCAAGCAGGGCTCAACCAGTTGCGGTTGCGCAAAAGGTGGGTCCAAAAACACCAAGTCCCAGCCCTGACCTGCCGCTTGACGCAAGCTTTGCACACCATCGCCTGCGCGCACCTGCACGCCGTCCAACTTCAAACGTGCCACGGTCTGCTGCAAGGCGCGGACTTGAGCGGCCACCAATTCAAGCAACACCACCTCACGCGCTCCCCTAGACGCCGCCTCCAAACCCAAGGCGCCGCTGCCCGCAAAGGCGTCCCAACAGCGCCAACCACTCAAGTCTTGACCCAACCAATTGAACAAGGTTTCGCGCACGCGATCGGGGGTTGGACGCAAGCCAGGCAAATCGGGCACGGGCAACAAGCTGCGGCGGTGCGTCCCGCCAATGATGCGCAACTGTCTGGGCGCCTGGGCGCTTGGATTAGAAGGTCGGGGTTGAGGTTTCATAAAATGTCAGGCAATTGTAGAAACGCCCGCCATGTTCAGCTTCTTTCGCAAAAAAAAACCACAGCCTGCGCCCTTGGAAACCACCGCGCCCTTGTCGGACTCGGTGTTGGCCCCGGCAACCACCGGGCAAGACAGCCCAGAGCAAGTCAAGGCGCACACGCAGCCTGAACCCACCGCCGTCGGCCGACCAGAAACGGTGGATGTCACGGCTGAAGCCCCAACCAAAGCCATCGTCGAAGCAAGTGTTGATGGTCTCGCCGATGCAGCCGAGCAAAACGCAGACACGCTTGTGCCCGCGTCTGAGCGCGCTCAGGCCAACGACACCCAAACCAAACCGTCGCGACAGTCTTGGTTGGCTCGCTTGCGCCAGGGTCTGTCCAAAACCGGCTCCGGCCTCAGTGCGGTCTTCGTCAA
>JALRFN010000255.1 GCA_023268425.1 Burkholderiaceae bacterium
ACCACTTCACGAAATCGCCGAGAGGCTGGCGTTTCGTCTTCCTCCTTGTAGCCCAAGCCCACGCCAATGGGCACATGCACGCGCATCGGCGACAAGGGTTTGAAGGTCACGCGCTGCGAGGCGAATTGCGCGTGTACCGAAGGCACCAAGGCGATACCCAGGCCGCCTTCCACCAGACCAATCACGGTGTGCACTTGCACAGCCTCTTGGGTGATGTTGGGGCTGAAGCCCGCTTCGCGAAACAGCGACAAGGTGGCGGCGTGCAAGCCGCCACCGGCTTGAGAGGGCAGGTAGCCGATGAATTGCTCGCCTTCCAAGTCGGCTAAGCGCAGACGCTCTCGCCCGACCAAGGGGTGGTCAGCGGCCATGGCGATCATCATCTCGTCGCGCTCGACCACTTGCAAAGCCACCCCAGGTGGCGGCACCGCTGGCATGCGCACGAATGACAAGTCCATGTCGCCTTTGCGCATGGCTTCAAAGGCGTCGCGGTTGTTGGATTCGTGCAGCACCAAACGCACGCCGGGGTAACGCGAGCGAAAGGCCTGCACCAGGCGCGGCAACAGGCCAAAGGTCACCGACGAAATGAAGGCGATGTGCAACTCGCCGACTTCACCCGACTCAGCGGCGTGGGCGACTTGGCGCATCTGCTCGGCGCTGCGCAGACAGCGGCGCGCCTCTTGCAGCGCCGTCTCGCCCGCCGGGGTGAGGCGCACGCCTTTGGCGCTGCGCTCAAAGAGTTGGGCGCCAATGTCTTCTTCGAGTTTTTTGATCGCCACCGACAGCGGTGGCTGGGCCATGAACAGCTTTTCTGCCGCCAAGCGAAAGCTGCCCGCTTCGGCCAGCGCGATGAATTGTTTGAGTTGACGCAGTTCCATGAGCAATATTCTCGATATATGGACGAGGCCTCATAAAGTATTGGACGATGAATACCCCGATTCATAGCATGTGCAGCTTTGGGCCAGAGTCGCCTGTGTTTTTGAGAAGGATTTCCCCCATGCGTCGAGCCGCCATCGTATGTCCCGTTCGCACCCCCATTGGCGCCTTCGGTGGCGCTCTGCGCAGCGTCCCGGTTGAGCAACTGGGCGCGACGGTCGCGCGCGAAATCGTGCGCCGCTCGGGCTTGGACCCGGCCCGACTGGACGACGTGGTGTTCGCACAAAGCTATGCCAACGGCGAAACGCCCTGTACCGGCCGCTGGGTGGCGCTGGAGGCGGGCTTTCCCATTGAGGTGCCGGGCATGCAGCTGGATCGCCGTTGTGGCGGCGGCTTGCAGGCGATTGCCACCGCCGCGATGATGGTGCAAACGGGTGCCGCCGATGTGGTCATGGCCGGTGGTGTCGAAAGCATGAGCAACGTCGAGCACTACACCACCGACATGCGCTGGGGCAAGCGCTCAGGCAGTGTGACCATGCACGACCGATTGGACCGAGGTCGCGAACGCTCTCAACCTGAGCACCGTTTCGGCCGCATCAGCGGCATGATCGAAACGGCAGAAAACTTGGCCCGTGACCACAAGATCAGCCGAGAGGCGGCCGACGCGTTTGCCGTGCGCAGCCAGCACCGTGCGGCTGCTGCCTGGGCGGCTGGGCGATTTGACGCCGAGGTCGTGCACGTCGAGGTGCCGCAGCGCAAGGGCGATCCGGTGGCGGTCAAGCAGGACGAAGGTTTCCGCGCCGACACGACGCTGGAAAAACTGGCGGGCTTGCGCGCCATCATGAAAGATGGCGTGGTCACTGCTGGCAACGCCAGCCAGCAAAACGACGCCGCTGCCGCTTGCTTGGTGGTCGCAGAAGACCAACTGTCCAAGCTCAATTTGGACCCCATGGCCTACATGGTGGGCTGGTGCGCCACCGGTTGTGAGCCGTCGCACATGGGCATTGGGCCCGTGCCTGCGGTGCAAAAGCTGATGGCGCGTACAGGTTTGAGCCTGGCGCAAATGGATTTGGTTGAGCTGAATGAAGCCTTTGCCGTGCAGGCTTTGGCGGTGTTGCAAGGCTGGGGCACCAGTTTGGACGCCATGGAAGACCGCCTGAATGTCAACGGCTCGGGCATTTCACTGGGGCACCCGGTGGGTGCCACAGGCGCGCGAATTTTGACCAGCATGCTCTACGAGATGCAGCGACGTGGCAGCCGCTATGGCTTGGAGACCATGTGCATTGGCGGTGGCCAAGGCATTGCGGCGGTGTTTGAACGCGCTTGATGGGTTCAGTCGTGGTGGTGGTAACGGGGCAACTCTTCGCCGCAAAAACGGCAAAAGCGGTCGTCTGCACCCAAGCCTTCCCTCAGGCAAGCGGGGCAGGTGCGGGTGGTCAGTTGTTGTCCGGGTTGGTGCACCATTTCGGCGGTGACGATGCCAGTCGGCACGGCCAGTACGCCCCAGCCCATCAGCATCATCAGCGAGGCCAGCGCTCGGCCCAGGTCGGTGTGCGGGGTGATGTCGCCAAAGCCCACGGTGGTCATGGTGGTGATCGCCCAGTACACCGCCACCGGAATGCTGGTGTAACCGTTCTCTGGCCCTGCGATCACGTACATCAGGGTCGCGATGATCATGATGACCATGGAGATCGAGGCCAAAAACACCATGATTTTTCGCCGACTCGCCGAGATGGCGTTACGCAATTGCGTGTACTCAGCGACGTATTGGGTCAGCTTCAAGACCCGAAACATGCGCAACAAACGCAAGATGCGCACGTCGATCAGCGAGTGCACCTCGGGCATGAGCAAGGCCAGATAGGTCGGCAAAATCGCCAGCAGGTCAATCACGCCAAAAAAGCTGCGCGCATAGGCCCAAGGATGAGGCGCCGAGTACAGGCGCAACACATACTCCAGCGTGAAGGCCAGGGTGAACGCCCATTCCGCCAGCATCAAGGCCTCGTGGTGGGCATCAGCAATGGTGCTCACGCTGTCGAGCACCACGACGGCCAGAGAGCCCAAGATGAACACGATCAAACCCACGTCAAAAGCTTTGCCAGCCCGCGTGTCGGCCTCAAAAATCACCGTGTAAATGCGCTCTTGCCAGTGGCTTCGAAAAGTGGTGTGCATGGTCAAGCCAAGCCCCCAAATCAGACAGAAGGCCGCATCCTAACCAAGCACGGCGCACTTGCGCTGCATGCCACCGAAAGCCATTGACCCATGTCAAATCCCGCCACCATTCACGCGCTGTTTGAACAGCGCCTGGCCGACAGCCCTCAGCTTGTTTTTTTGCGCGAGTTGGATCGCCAGTGGACGCTGGAACAACTGGCCACCATGGCCGACACGCTGACCCAAGAGCTCCAAGCCCTGGGGGTGTGCCGGGGTGATCGGGTGCTGGTGGTGGCCGAAAACGCCCCCCAACATGTGGGCTTGATCATCGCGTGCAGCCGCTTGGGCGCCTGGGTGTGTGGCATCAACGCGCGCATGGCGCATGGCGAGGTTGACGCCATCACAGCGCGTTGTGACCCCCGCGTTATCTATTACACGACCGAGCGTTCCGCGGCCGCGCGCGACCACGCCCAGCGCGCTCAGGCCCAAGACTCTGCCGTGGCTGGGCTGCAGCATGGCGCCTCGCGCCGCCAGGCTGTTGCTGCGGCGGAGCCTGAGGCTTCGCGTGTGGCTGCGCTGATCTTCACCTCGGGCTCCACCGGCGTGCCCAAAGGCGTGATGCTCACGCACGAAGGCCTGATTCAATTCGCCAAGGTGTCTTGTGCGTCTCGGCAATTGGGTGCCGACGACCGCGCCTATGCCTACGTGCCCATGACGCACATTTTCGGCTTGGGCACGGTTTTGCTGGCGGGGCTGTACAGCGGCTCCAGCTTGCTCATGCGCCAGCAATTTGATCCCGCCGACGTGCTGCACGCGCTGGCCCACGAGGGCTTGACCCAACTGCAAGGCCCTCCAGCCTTGTATGCACGCATCTTGGCGTGGATGGAGGCGCACGGGGTCACCGAAATCCACGCGCCGCAGTTGCGCTACCTCTACGCCGGCGCCGCGCCGCTTTTGTTGCCGGTCAAGGAGCGCATTGAGCGGGTGTTCGGTCGCAGCCTGCACCACGGCTATGGCCTGTCGGAGTACGCAGGCATTTTGGCCGTGGTGCGCCAAAACGAAGGCCGTGCGGACACCTCGGCGGGCTACGTGGTCGAGGGCGCTGAGATGCGCATCGTCGACGCGCAAGGTCAAGACGTCACCCCCGGTGAGACGGGCGAGATTTGGATGCGTGGCAAGGGCCTGATGGCTGGTTACTTCAACGACGCCGAGGCCACCGCCGCAGTGATGCGCGAAGGCGGCTGGTACGCCAGCGGCGACCTCGGTCGACAAGACGAGCAGGGCGCGTTGTTCGTGGTGGGGCGCAGCAAGGAAATGATCATCCGCAGTGGCTTCAACGTCTATCCCGGCGAGGTCGAGGCGGTGTTGCTGCGCTTCCCTGGGGTGTGCCACGCAGCGGTCATTGGCCTGCCTGAGGGCGACGGCAATGAAACCGTGGTCGCGGTTTTGGAGTTGCAAGCTGGTGCCACCATCGACGCGACAGCCTGGGCTGCTCACCTGCGCGAAAATCTCGCGCCGTACAAACGCCCCACCCAGGTTGAAACCATTGACACCATGCCCATGACCTTGTCTGGCAAGGTGCTCAAAAAAGACTTGCGTGACTGGTGGAACCAGCAGCACGCGCGCCTTGCGGCGGCTTGAACCGAGAAAAGATTTCCCCCATGACCGATGCCTCCGCCACCCTCAGCGCCGAAACCGTTGCGCACTTGCGCAGCTGGGAAGGCCGCAGCGAGACCCACCGCGAGCTGATCCACGCGGCGCCCTTGCGTGGCCTGCACGCCACGCTGGACGGCGAGGGCCCAGCGCCGGTGGACGGTGACACCGTGCCACCCTTGGGCCGTTGGTTGTATTTCCAGCCGCAAGCGCCGCAAGCCCAAATCGCCGTTGACGGCCACCCCCACAAGGGTGGCTTTTTGCCGCCTGTGCCGCTGCCACGGCGCATGTGGGCCGGGGGCCGTCTGAACTGGCAAGTGGAGAACCCCTTGCGCGTGGGCCAGACCGCTGTGCTGACCTCGACCGTGCAATCCGTCCAGCACAAGGCGGGGCGCTCGGGCGAATTGGTCTTTGTCGTGGTGCGCCACGAAGTCAGCAACGCGCACGGCCTGTGTTTGAGCGAGGAACAAGACATTGTTTACCGCCACATGCCCGCGCCCGATCAGCCCGCCGCAGCGGGGCAGCCAGCCCCTGATGGTGCGCTGTGGTCGCGCGAGATCACGCCGACCCCGGCTTGGCTTTTTCGCTACTCGGCGCTGACCTTCAACGCCCACCGCATCCACTACGACCGACCCTATGCCACGGCTGAAGAAGGCTACCCTGGCTTGGTCGTGCACGGCCCGCTGATTGCGACGCTGTTGGTGGACTTGGTTCAACGCCAGCAGCCACAAGCCCAAGTCGCGGCTTTTGCGTTCAAAGCCGTGCGGCCCACGTTTGATTTACACCCCTTCACCGTGTGTGCCCGACCAGAGGCCGATGGCCAGGTCGCTGTTTGGGGGCGTGACCACGAGGGCATGCTCACCATGCAAGGCACCGTGACCCTGATTTAAGTTTGGAGAAAACCCATGTTCAAAGCCCGTTTTGATGACCAATATGTCGACATTCGCGAAGGCGTGCGCGCCTTGTGCGCCGAGTTCCCCGACGAGTACCACCGCAAAGTCGATGAGCAGCGCGTCTACCCCGAAGCCTTCGTCGACGCCTTGACCAAAGCCGGTTGGATGGCCGCCATGATCCCCACCGAGTACGGTGGTTCAGGCTTGAGCTTGACCGAGGCCACGGTCATCATGGAAGAGATCAATCGCAGTGGCGGCAATTCAGGCGCCTGCCACGGCCAGATGTACAACATGGGCACCTTGCTGCGCCACGGCTCTGAGGCACAGAAGCAACTGTTTCTGCCCAAAATCGCCACGGGCGAGTGGCGCCTGCAGTCCATGGGTGTGACCGAACCCACCACGGGCACCGACACCACCAAGATCAAGACCACCGCCGTGAAAAAGGGCGACCGCTACGTGGTCAATGGCCAAAAGGTGTGGATCAGCCGCATTCAGCACAGTGACTGGATGATTTTGCTGGCGCGCACCACGCCGCTGGCTGAGGTGACCAAAAAGAGCGAAGGCATGTCGATTTTCCTGGTCGACTTGAAAGAGGCCCAGCAAAAGGGCCTGACGGTCAAGCCCATCCTCAACATGGTCAACCACGAGACCAACGAGTTGTTCTTTGACAACTTGGAAATCCCCGAAGAAAACCTGATCGGCGAAGAGGGCAAAGGCTTCAAGTACATCCTCGACGGTTTGAACGCCGAGCGCACCTTGATTGCGGCCGAGTGCATTGGCGACGCCTACTGGTTCATTGATCGGGTCACCGAATACACCAAAACCCGCGAGGTGTTTGGTCGCCCGATTGGCCAGAACCAAGGCGTGCAGTTTCCGATTGCCGACGCCTTCATCGAAACCGAAGCGGCCAACCTGATGCGCTTCGATGCCTGTGGCCTGTATGACGCCCACAAGCCCTGCGGCACGCAGGCCAACATGGCCAAGTACCTGGCGGCCAAGGCCAGCTGGGAGGCTGCCAACGTCGCCATCCAGTACCACGGGGGCTTTGGCTTCGCCTGCGAGTACGACATCGAACGCAAGTTCCGCGAGACCCGCTTGTATCAAGTCGCCCCGATTTCGACCAACTT
>JALRFN010000224.1 GCA_023268425.1 Burkholderiaceae bacterium
TCTGAGCGGACTCAAGCGCGCGCCTTTCAGTGGTTGGCTTCGACCCAGGGTCACGTCCAGCGTCCGTGGGTCGTGGCCACAGCGAGCACGCCGCCGGCCGATTGGGCGGTGCGCGCCGATGTGCGTAGCCGCTTGGCGCAAGGGCTGGTGTTTGAGTTGCAGGTCTTGGATGAGCCAGCGCGCTTGCAGGTCTTGCGGCGCGAGGCGCAGGCGCGCGGTTTGCATTTGAGCGACGAGGTGGTCAGCTACATGTTGCGCCGTTTCTCGCGCGATTTGGGCAGTTTGATGGCCTTGTTGGCGCACGTGGACGGCTACGCCATGCGCACCCAGCGCGCACTGACCGTGCCGCTGTTGAAAGCCATGTTGGAAGAAGATTGAAGCGCATGAAACTCGCCTTGTTTGATTTGGACCACACCCTGTTGCCCTTGGACTCGGACCACGCCTGGGGACATTTCACCGAAGTCTTGGGCTGGCGTGCGCCAGGGGCGTTTTCGACTGCAGCCGACCGCTTTTATGAACAGTACAAGGCGGGCACTTTGGACATCGTTGAGTACGTGCGTTTTGTCACCGAGCCCTTGCGCGAGCGCGATGTGGCGACCAACGCGGCGGCGCACCAGCGCTTCATGGCCGAGGTGATTCGACCTGCCATGCGCCCCGAGGCCTTGGCGCTGGTGGCCAAGCACCGTGAGGCGGGCGACACCTTGGTGTTGGTCACGGCCACCAATGCCTTTGTCACCGCCCCGATTGCCCGGGCCTTCGGCATCGAGCACCTGATTGCGGTGGACTTGGTCTTGGATGCACAGGGCTTGCCCACCGGCGACATCGCGGGCACGCCGTCGTTTCGCGAAGGCAAGATCACGCGTGTGGAACAATGGCTGCGCGAACGGGGTTTGGCTTGGCTCGACGTCGAGGACGCCAGCTTCTACAGCGACTCGATCAACGACTTGCCCTTGCTGGAGCGGGTGCCTCACCCGGTGGCCACCAACCCGGACGAGCGATTGGCTCGCATTGCCAGCGAACGTGGCTGGCCCATATTGAATTTATTTGCATGATTAAGACACTGATCAAGCGCTGGTTGGCGCCCGATGCGGGCAGCCACAACAAGGCGCGTTTTGGCCGCCGCCGCGAAGTCGCGGCGAGCGAACACCGCATCGATGTGGGCTTGGTCGACAAGCGTGCCATCGATGTGGTGCAGACTTTGCAAGAAGCAGGCTACGAGGCTTACATCGTGGGCGGCGCGGTGCGCGACCTGTTGCTGGGCAAGCGGCCCAAAGATTTTGACGTGGCCACCAACGCCACGCCTGAGCAAGTCAAGCGCGAGTTTCGCCGCGCCTTCATCATCGGTCGGCGCTTTCGCATCGTGCACGTGGTGTACGGCCGTGGCCGTGACCACGAAGTCATCGAGGTCACGACCTTCCGCGCCTTCTTGGACAACGCCGACGCCCAGCAAATCAAGGGCAACGAAAAAACCCACAAACGCCAACTCGAAAACGTCGAGCACGCTGTCGACGCTTCTGGACGTGTGCTGCGCGACAACGTGTGGGGCAGCATGGAAGAAGACGCCGCGCGGCGCGACTTCACCATCAACGCCATGTACTACGACCCCTTCACCGAGGTCGTGATCGATTACCACGGCGGCATCAAAGACGCGCAAAAACGCGTGCTGCGCATGATTGGCGATGCGGCCACGCGCTACCGCGAAGACCCGGTGCGCATCATCCGCGCCGTGCGCTTCACCGCCAAGTTGGCAGAGCTGGGCTTCAAGATTGAAAAAGGCACCAAGTCGCCGATGTTGAGCTCGTTGGGGCTGTTGGCCGACGTGCCGCAAAGCCGCATGTTCGACGAAATGCTCAAGCTGCTGCAAACCGGCCACGCCTTAGCGACGGTCAATCAGCTCAAAAGCTTGGGCATGGGCAAAGGCATTTACCCCTTGTTGGACTTGGCTGTGGCGCGCAGCGAAGACCCCCTGCTGAACCAAGCCTTGGCCGACACCGACCGTCGTGTCGGCGAAGACAAGCCGGTGGCCCCCAGCTATTTGCTGGCCTGCCTGCTGTGGCCCGATGTGCGCCAAGCGCTGCAAGGCTTGGAGGCTGATGCGCGTCGCATGCCCGTGGCACTCGCGTGGCAGCAAGCCGTGGACATGGCTTTTGACGCCCGCATTGGCGACGTCTCGGGGCGCGGCAAGTTGGGTGCGGACATGCGCGAGATCTGGTTGATGCAACCCAGGTTTGAGCGCCGCACGCCCAAGAGCACCGCGTCGTTGCTGGCCCAGCCACGCTTCCGTGCGGCCTTTGACTTCTTGCGTTTGCGTGCCCACGCCGGTGAGGTGGAGCCCGAGTTGGCCGCGTGGTGGGAAGACTTCAGCTTGGCCGACGAACACTCACGTGCCTCGATGTTGGATGTGCTCGCGCGTGAACAACGCCGCCACAAAGGCAGCAAGCGCCGTCCGGCGGCAGACGACGAGGCGCAGGACGACGACCTGCCAGCGATGACCTCGGCGGAGTCCAGTGATGCGCCCAAACGGCGTCGCCGCCGCCGTCGCAAACCCGCAGGGGACCGAGCGGCAGGTGCCTCAGACAGCGGTGATTGAAGCGGCCATGCGGCGCCCCGTGGTGACCGCCTTTGTTGGCCTGGGCGCGAATTTGGGCGATGCGGTCCAAGCTGTGCAATCGGCATTGGTCGATTTGGCCCAGGTGCCGGGCATCCGTGCACTGCGTGCCTCCAATCTGTACCGCAGCGCGCCCGTGGACGCGACAGGGCCTGATTTCATCAACGCGGTGGCCGAAGTGCGCACCACCTTGAGCGCCCCCAATCTGTTGGCGGCACTGCAAAACCTGGAACTGGCTGCCGGGCGACAACGGCCCTACCGCAACGCGCCACGCACCTTGGATTTGGATTTGCTGTTGTACGGCCAAGCGCAGATGGATTCACCGCACTTGACGCTGCCACATCCGCGCTGGCTTGAGCGCGCGTTTGTCCTCTGTCCATTGCAAGAACTGGCGCCCCAGTTGGTGCGTGCAGACATGCTGGCGGCAGTGGCCGATCAGGCCGTTGAGCGCATGCAGCTTAAGGCGCCAAGCGCTCCTTGACCCAGCGGTCTGCGTCCAGCCGGTAGCGCACCCGGTCGTGCAGGCGGCTTTTGCGGCCTTGCCAAAACTCCCAGCGCTCGGGCATCAGGCGATAGCCGCCCCAATGCTCGGGGCGTGGCGGTTGGAGCAGGAACTTGGCGCCGTACTCGGCTGCACGCGCCACCAAGACCGCACGGTTGTCGATCACTTCGCTTTGCGGGCTGGCCCAGGCGCCAATGCGCGAGTCCAAGGGACGGGAGTGGAAGTAGGCGTCGCTTTCCTCGGCGCTGACTTTTTCTACGCGGCCTTCGATGCGCACCACACGTTCCAACTCGACCCAGTGAAACTGCAGCGCGGCGAAGGGGTTGCCTGCCAGTTCTTGCCCCTTGCGGCTACCGTAGTTGGTGAACCAGACGATGCCACGCGCATCAAAGCTTTTGATCAGCACGATGCGGGTCGATGGGCGCAGGTCGGGGCCCACGGTGGCCAGCGTCATGGCGTTGGGCTCGGGCACTTCGGCGGCGATGGCTTCTTGCATCCATTGCTCGAATTGCT
>JALRFN010000248.1 GCA_023268425.1 Burkholderiaceae bacterium
AGGGTGTCAAAAAACACCACGCGTTTGGATTTGCCCAAGCCCGTGAAGTAGGCGTTGGCATGTGCACTGCGCTTGCTGCCATCCATGACGAACAAGCCCTTGGCCTGGAAGCCGCAACGCTGCATCAACTGTTGAATCGCCGCCTGTAAGTTGTCGTCTTGCAAGGGCCTGAACTCGTTGAAACGCGGCGCGATCCAGGTGGGATAGATGACCATCATCAGCAAGCTAAACCCCACCCAAAGCGCCCACGCCCACAACCACCACAAGCCGCCGCTGTGGTCCATCAACCACAGCACGGCGGCCGCCAGTGGCGCCATGATCACCGCACCCAAGACCCAGCCTTTGAACAAGTCGCTCAACCACAGGCCGAGGCTGCTGCGGTTGAAGCCAAAGCGCGCTTCGAGCTTGAAGGTGCGCCAATAGCTGAAAGGCAAATCCAGCAATGACTGCAACCAGCCCACGGTCCCCAGCAACAGCAAGGCCGTCCACAGGCTGTTGCCCCAGGCGGCAGTGATCGCTTCGTTCAAGGCGCCCAAGCCACCCAGCAAAGTCCACCCGAGCAGGCAAACCGCCTCCCAGAGCAGGTGGACTTGGCCAAACCGCAGTTTGGCCGCGGTGTAATCGGCGGCTTTTTGGTGATCAGCGAGGCTGATTTGGTCTGCGAAGGCGCGCGGGACTTGGTCGCGGTGCCGCATCACATGGCGCAACTGGCGGTGGTCCAACCACCAATGCACAGCGGTGTGCGCGAGCAGCAAAACGGCAAACAACAGAGACAAAGTGGCAGCGGTGGCGATCATGAATCGGATTGTCGCGCAAAGCGGTGGGCTGACCGCAATGGGCGACAATCGCCCACATGAGCGATACCGAATTGAGCAAAAGCGACCAAAACTTGGTCTGGATTGATTGTGAGATGAGCGGCTTGGACCCCGACAAGGAGCGTTTGCTTGAAGTCGCTGTGGTCATCACGGGGCCTCAGTTGAGCCCGCGTGTGAAGGGGCCGGTGGTGGTGATCCACCAAAGCGACGAGCTGCTCAACGGCATGGACGCGTGGAACAAGGGCACGCACGGGCGCAGTGGCCTGATCGACAAGGTCAAAGCCAGCGGCATTGACGAAGCGCAAGGGGCGCAGATTTTGTTGGACTTCATCCAGCGCTACGTGCCGAAAAATGCCTCGCCCATGTGTGGCAACACCATCGGTCAAGACCGTCGCTTCTTGGTCAAGTACATGCCCAAGCTGGAGGCTTACTTCCATTACCGCAACATCGACGTCAGCACGCTCAAAGAGCTGGCGCGGCGCTGGCGCCCCGAGTTGGTGAGTGGCTTCAAAAAGCAGCAAGCCCACACGGCCCTGGCCGATGTCTTGGAGTCCATCGAGGAACTGGCTTATTACCGCGAACAGTGGATGCACCCGCCCATCGACGCGCCTGAAGGCACAACGCCGTAAGCATGTAGCGCGCAAGATTGCACAGCGGCGGGGGCGTTTTGTCCGGCCATGCGCCCCTTCGATGCGGGGGCGATGTATGCTTGCCGAATGAACTTGCTGTTTGATTCCTTCTGGCGGGCGCTCACTTATTTGTTGCTGCCCAGGGTCATCTTCCTGTCGTTTTTGCCGCTTGGCTTGTTGGTGGTCGCCTCGCTGGTGTTGGGCTACTTCTATTGGACGCCTGCCGTGGAGTGGGTGGACGCCCAGTTGCAGGCCTTTGCCGTGACGCAAAGCATTTTGAATTGGCTGGAGGACTTGGGCTGGTCCAGCCTGCGCTCGATGTTTGCGCCTTTGGTGGTGCTCTTTGTCGCCACCCCTGTGATGGTGGTCAGTTCCCTGTTGTTGGTGTCGGTGTTCATGACGCCGGTGATGGTCGACGCGGTCGTGGCGCGGCGTTTCAAACACATGGAAGCCTTCAAGGGCGGTTCGTTTTGGGGCAGCGTGTTTTGGTCCATCGGCTCGACAGCTTTGGCGATCATCGCGTTGTTGGTCTCCATGCCCTTGTGGCTGGTGCCGCCCATGGTTTTGGTGCTGCCGCCACTGATTTGGGGCTGGTTGACTTACCGTGTGTTCACCTACGAAGCGCTGGCCGAGGTCGCGACCAAGGCTGAGCGTGAAACTGTTTTCGAGCGCCACCGCTTGGGCCTGCTGTCGGTGGGCATCATCACCGGTTATCTGGGGGCTGCGCCCAGTTTGCTGTGGGCCTCAGGCGCGATGTTCATTGCCTTGGCCCCCGTGTTGGTGCCGTTGGCGATTTGGGTCTATACCTTGGTGTTTGCCTTTTCCTCGCTGTGGTTTGCACACTATGCACTGGCTGCTTTGGAGCGCTTGCGCGTCAACCCAGCGCGGCATCCCGTGCCACCTGCACCCCCTGCGCCTGCGACCGAAGCGCTGACTGCGCCTGACGTTGACGACGCGGTTGAGGTCAGTCAAAAATAAATCTAACCCCCAGAGAACCCCCATGCCTTTGTCCATTGGCGCCATCATCATTGGCGATGAAATCCTGTCTGGCCGCCGCGCGGACAAACACCTGCCCAAAGTCATCGAACTGCTGAGCGAACGTGGCATGCAGCTGACTTGGGCCCGTTATTTGGGCGATGACCGCCAACGGCTGACCGACGCGTTGCGCGACGCCTTCGCTTCGGCCGATGTGGTGTTTTCGTTTGGCGGCATCGGCGCCACCCCAGACGACCACACGCGCCAGTGCGCGGCGGCTGCCTTGGGGCAAGCCTTGGTTTTGCACCCTGAGGCCAAGCTGTTGATCGAAGAGCGCATGCGTGACATGGCTGCGGAAAAAGGCGAGGTATTCCAACCTGACGCGCCGGACAACGTGCACCGCTTGAATATGGGGGTCTTCCCCTCTGGGGCGCAGATCATTCCCAACCCGTACAACAAAATTCCGGGTTTCAGTTGTGTTTCGCCTGGCGGCGGCGCTGTGCACTTTGTGCCAGGCTTTCCGGTCATGGCCTGGCCCATGGTCGCGTGGGTGCTGGATACCCAATACCGTGACCACGCTGCAAGCGGGCAATGGGCAGAGCGCAGTTTGGTGGTGTTTGGCGCCATCGAGGCGAGTCTGACGCCTTTGATGGAAGACATCGAAGCGCGTTTTCCGGGCATCAAGATTTTCAGCCTGCCCAGTGTGGACCACCCGGAGTACGGGCGCCACATCGAATTGGGCGTCAAGGGCGAGCCGCAAGGTGTGGACCAAGCCTTTGCGCATTTGCGTCAAGCCTTGGAGGCCTGGGGAGCACCCTTGGGCCCCGAATTGGTGCGTTGATTTGCACTAATGCAGTGCACTCACTGTTTGTGCACTAAGATGGTGCGTCTTTTTGCGGGCGTACCGCTGGTCACTTGACCCAGATGTGGTGGTGAAACGCCCGCTTGGTGTGGTTTGGCGGGGCGGCGCAAATTCTCTGCGTTGGCGCAAAGAAAATGGCACAAATACTGCTAAATTCCTTGCGTTGAAATTTTTTAACCTAACCGTCCAGGAGAGTTTCTGATGGCCAAGACCGTCGCTGATGTGATGCAAATGGTGAAAGACAACGAAGTCAAGTTCGTTGATTTCCGCTTCACCGATACCAAGGGCAAAGAGCAGCACGTGACCGTGCCGATGTCTCATTTCGATGAAGACAAATTCTCTGAAGGCCACGCGTTCGACGGCTCGTCGATCGCTGGTTGGAAGGGCATTGAAGCCTCCGACATGTTGCTGATGCCGGACCCCAGCACGGCCAACATCGACCCCTTCTTCGACGAAACCACGCTGTTCCTGCAGTGTGACGTGGTCGAACCCGGTGATGGCAAGTCTTACGAGCGCGACCCCCGTTCGGTGGCCAAGCGCGCTGAAGCCTACCTGAAGGCTTCAGGCCTGGGCGACACCGCTTTCTTTGGTCCTGAGCCCGAGTTCTTCGTGTTCGACAATGTGCGTTGGGACGCCGACATGTCGGGCTCCTTCGTCAAGATCGACGAATACGAAGCGTCTTGGAGCAAAGGCGCTCAATTCGACGGCGGCAACAAAGGCCATCGTCCCACCGTCAAGGGTGGCTACTTCCCCGTGCCCCCCGTCGACAGCATGCAAGACATGCGCGCCGAAATGGTGTTGGTGATCATGCAGGCGGGCGAATTATACCCATGCTCCGCCTGCCCCAATAGATCGGTTGCACATAGCTCGGCATCGACCGTATCATCGGCAATCACCATGGTTTCGGTCGGACCTGCGAACAGATCAATGCCGACACGGCCAAACAACTGGCGCTTTGCCTC
>JALRFN010000325.1 GCA_023268425.1 Burkholderiaceae bacterium
AACGTCGCCACACAACTTGCCCGCGTCGTCACGGTTCATGCCCACATCGATGACGATGGCGCCTGGTTTGACCATGTCTGCGGTCAACACGTTTCGCTTGCCAACCGCTGCGACCACGATGTCAGCTTGGCGCGTCAGCGACTTCAAGTCAGCCGTGCCGCTGTGGCAAATGGTGACCGTCGCGTTGTGTTGCAGCAGCATCATCGCCATGGGTTTGCCAACGATGTTGCTGCGTCCAATCACCACCGCGTGTTGACCGCGCAAGTCCAAAGCCTTGCCCTTGGGCTGAAGGCTCTCCAACATTTTGATGCAGCCGTAGGGCGTGCATGGCCAAAACCCGGGTTGGCCCACCATCAAGGCGCCCGCGCTGTGGACGTGAAAACCATCCACGTCTTTGTCGGCGCTGATGGTCTCGATCACGCGCTGGCTGTCCATGTGAGGCGGCAGCGGCAGCTGCACCAAGATGCCGTGAATGCTGGGGTCGTTGTTGAGTGCGCGTACCCGCGCCAGCAAATCGGCTTCGCTCATGTCGGCGCTGTGGCGTTCCAAGACCGAGTGCATGCCCACGTCTTCACAGGCCTTGACCTTGTTGCGCACATAGACCTGACTGGCCGGGTCTTCGCCCACCAAAATCACGGCCAAGCCTGGCGTGAGTCCCCGTGCTCGGAGCTGCGCAACGCCTTGTTTGATGTCGTCGCGCAGAGCGCGCGACAAAGCCAGGCCGTCAATCAGTTGTGCACTCATGCGGCGTCTTTCTCAAACAGCAGGTTTGGCACCGGGGGCCAAGGCAATTTTGAGCAAGTCGGCTACAGTGCTGACGCTGAGTTTTTCCATGATGTTGGCGCGGTGGGCTTCGACTGTCTTGATGCTGATGTTCAAGTCGTCGGCAATTTGTTTGTTCAAGCGACCCGCCACGATGCGGTCCAAGACCTGCGACTCGCGGGAGGTGAGTTTGGACAACAGGGCTTCGCGCGTGGCGGCTTGGTTCGAGGCTTCAAATTGCTCGGCCGCGGTGTCCAGCATGCGCTCGACCAGGCCCAATAGCTCAGCTTCTTTGAATGGTTTTTGGATGAAATCCAGCGCGCCCTTTTTCATCGCGTCGACGGCCATGGGTACATCGCCATGGCCAGTGATGAAGATGATGGGCAAGGGTGACTGGCGTTCCAGAAGTCGTTCTTGCAGTTCTAGGCCCGACATGCCGTCCATTCGGACATCCGCGATCAGGCAAGCCACTTCACGGGGGTCATAGCGGCCTAAAAAGGTCTCTGCCGACTCAAAGCAGCGAACTCGGTAGTCTTGGCCTTCGAGCAACCACTGCAGCGAATCGCGCACGGCTTCGTCGTCGTCAACAATGTAAATGGTGCCTTTTTTGGAGCCCGTTGTCATGGTGGCAAACTTTCTCGATGTACACCCAATGGTGCGGTCAACACGTGTCGTTGCTCAGCTCGACATGGGGAGCCAGAAGCTGAATCGGCATCCCGTGATCAACCCGGCATTGTAGAGGTTCTCCACAGACATCCTGCCGTGGTGGGACTCGACGATGCTGCGGCACAGCTTCAAGCCAATGCCCATGCCTTCGGATTTGGTGCTGTAAAACGCGTCGTAAATGCGCTCGCGAAGTTCCTCGGGAATCCCGGCGCCAGTGTCGGTCACACTGAATTGAACCACGCGCTGGTCGTCGATGGTGGTCGATGCCACCCGCAAGGACACTTCGCGTTGGCCTTGCGGTCGCTTGGCCTGGTTGATCGATTCCGCACCGTTTTTGATGAGGTTGAGCAGCACCTGCTCGATCAAGATGGGATCTGCTTGAATCGCGGGCAGGCGGGCCTCGAAGTAGTGGCTCAAGCGGACGTCGTGTCGACGCAGTTCCAGTTGCGCCAATTCCAAAGCCTCTTCGATGATGTCGTCGACCCGCACCCGCGCAATCGTGGGTTCGCTGCGTTTCACGAAACTGCGGATGCGTGAAATGATTTGGCCTGCGCGCTGCGCTTGCTTGGCGGTTTTTTCCAACGCTGGGATCAAGGCCTCCGGGGTGGCTTGTTGGCGCTCCAAGCGAGAAATCATGCCGCTGCAATAGTTGCTGATGGCCGCCAGGGGTTGGTTGAGTTCATGTGCGACGGTCGAGGCCATTTCCCCCATGGTGATCAAGCGACTGGCGGCTTCGGCTTTTTCCGCATGGGCTTGTGCCTGTGCTTGGGCTTCATGGCGAGCAGTGACGTCGGTGGCAATGACCATTTGCGCCAAACTGCCATCCACCCAAGTCAAGTAACGCGAGCGCACCTCTAGCCACATGTTCATTTCAGATTCAAAAAGGATGGCGTCTTCGCTGTCGGCGTCCACCAGCGAGTGCGTGGGCACGCCCGCCAGTTCATCGACATCGTCTGGGCTTGAGGTCAGACTCAGCTGCGCATGCGTCACCATGCGGTGATGGCCGAGCACCGAATCGCCGTACCACTTGCGATAGCGCGCATTGCCGAACAACAAGGTGCCGCCGCCGATGTTGGCCACCGACACCGCCGCATCCAAGCTGCCCAGCACCGTGGTGAAGCGCTCGTGGGCGGCGGCCAGTTCCTCGCGGGTGCGTTTGGACTCGGTGATGTCGGTGATCGACGCCATCCACCCAGACTGCTCACCGCTTTGCGCCACCAATGGCGACATGTACATGCGGGCAAAAAAGGTCTCGCCGTTGCGCCGCTGCAAGCGCACCTCGAAACCAGAGTGGTTGACTTTGCCCTCGAGTTCATGGTGCAGGCGCTGGAGCAAGACGTCGTGGTCGTCGTCGGGCCAAAAGGAAAAGGGCGCGTGCTGTCCAACCAACTCTGCCTCTGACCACCCGGTCATGCGACAAAACGCGGGGTTGACATAGGTGATGCGCCCTTGCATGTCCATGGCGCGCATGCCCGTGAGCATGGAGTCCTCCATGGCACGGCGAAATTTGGTTTCTTCCATGAAGGCGCGCTGGGTTTTCAGGCGGCGTTTGGCGTGTCGCCAATTGGTCACCAACATCCACAGTGTGAGCAGGCTCAGCACCACCGTCGCCCATTGCAGGGCTTGGGCGCCGAAGTTTTGCGCGGTGCGATAGCCCCGACCCACCAACCACAGGTCGGGCGCCATGGGGTTGAGGCTGGTTCGGTGTTCGGCAATTGGACTGGCCCAGGGCAGGTGGTCGCTCCAGCGCGCACGCCAGGCGGGCAATTGCCCAGCGAGCAAGGTGTTTTGCTGATCGAGGATGGCAAAGGCGTAATGCTTGGCCGCTTCAGCGGTCACGGATTCGCGCAACAGCATGTCCAGGCTGAATTCGACCGCCAGCATGTGGGCATCACGCCCGCCCAGCGAATAGACCATGAAGCCAACGATGGAGCTGCTGGCCAAGCTGTTTTCCGGGTTCATGTGAGGGGCGGTGAACAGCACGCCGCGTTGGTTGCCCAGCGCAGCCCAGACTTCCCGGGCTTGACGCTGCATCAAGTCTTCTTCATCTCGCAACTGGGAGCCACGCACTTGGGAGTCCACATAGGTGTCTCGCAAGCTGCCATCGCGGTTCACCGAACTCACCCCAATCAACTCGGGGTATTGAGACGCCAAGATGGCGGCTTGAAACAAAAACTCTGAGCCCTTGCTCTGGGGGTCGACGTCTTGCGCCATGCGGTTAATTTGACCCAGACGGTCGGCCACGCGCGTGCGGATCTCTCGGTAAGTGAAGCTGACGTCGCGCGCCACCGCCTCGTGTTCGGCGTCCATTTCTTCATTGCGCAGATAAGTCAGCGAGGCGCCCAAAGCGGTCACAAAAAGCAGCACCGAAATCACCGGCCCGAGCATCAACAAATACTCTTGGCGCAGGCTGTCCTGGCGTTGCCACCAACGGCGCCATTGGTGCAACCAGCGGCGAATCACAAAACGAGGGGAGGAGAGGGGCGCGCGCACCGACGAAGTCTAACGCTGGGCGCAAAGCACCAGTGGATGTACCTCCTAATTTCACATTAAGAAATCAATTCGCATAGTTTGGAAAAATGATCGACTTGTGAAAGAATGTCGCCTGATGCACATTTCGCACATGTTCTGAGCCGCGACGAGAGGAGACATCATGGCTGGAGACCAAGTACCAGGCAAAGCTGCCGACATCGACCCCCAAGAAACACGCGAGTGGCTGGATGCGCTGGCCGCCGTCATCGAGCATTCCGGGCCAGAGCGTGCCCACCAACTGCTGGAAGAGTTGTTGGAAGAAGCGCGCGAGCACAGCGTGGACATGCCCTTCTCAGCGACCACCGGCTACGTCAACACCATCGAGCCTGAAGAGGAGGAGCGGTGCCCGGGCAACATCGAAATAGAAGAACGCTTGCGCGCCTACATGCGTTGGAATGCCATGGCCATGGTGGTCAAGGCCAACCGACACAACCCCGAGGATGGCGGTGACTTGGGGGGGCACATTGGCTCGTTTGCGTCGCTTGCCCACTTGTTTGGCGCCGGCTTCAACCATTTTTGGCACGCCGACAGCGCCGATCGCGGCGGTGATTGCGTGTACTTCCAAGGCCACGTGGCCCCTGGCATCTACGCCCGCGCCTTTTTGGAAGGCCGCTTGAGCGAAGAGCAATTGCTCAACTTCCGCCAAGAAGTTGACGGCAAAGGCCTGTCCAGCTACCCGCACCCCAAGCTGATGCCGGAGTTTTGGCAGTTCCCCACCGTCTCCATGGGCTTGGGCCCATTGATGGCGATTTACCAAGCGCGCTTCCTGAAGTACTTGCACGCCCGTGGCATCGCCGACACCAGTCAGCGCAAGGTTTGGGTCTTTTGCGGCGACGGCGAAATGGACGAACCCGAATCCCTGGGGGCGATTGGCTTGGCCGCGCGCGAGGGCTTGGACAACCTGATTTTTGTCATCAACTGCAACCTGCAGCGCTTGGATGGTCCGGTGCGTGGCAACGGCAAGATCGTGCAAGAGTTGGAGGGTGAGTTCCGCGGCGCTGGCTGGAATGTCATCAAGTTGCTGTGGGGCAGCAACTGGGACCCCCTGTTGGCACGTGACAAGACTGGCAAGCTGCGCCAGTTGATGATGGAAGTGCTGGACGGCGACTACCAAGCGATGAAGGCCTTTGACGGTGCGTTTGTGCGCAAGAACTTCTTTGAGCGTTACCCAGAAACGGCCAAGATGGTCGAAAAGCTGAGTGACCAAGACATTTGGGAACTGCGCCGTGGTGGCCATGACCCGCAAAAGGTCTATGCCGCTTATCACCGCGCGGTGAACACCAAGGGCCAGCCCACCGTCATGTTGATCAAGACGGTCAAGGGCTTTGGCATGGGCAAGGCCGGTGAGGGGCGCAACACCGTGCACCAAACCAAAAAGCTTACCGACGAAGACATTCGCGCGTTTCGCGACCGCTTCAACCTGCCCATTCCTGACAGCGAGCTGCCCAAGATCCCGTTTTTCAAGCCCGCTGAAGACACCCCTGAGATGCGCTACCTCCACGAGCGTCGCCAGGCCTTGGGTGGCTACCTGCCGCAACGACGCGCGCAAGCGGAAGAGCATTTCACGGTGCCGTCTTTGGATGTGTTCAAAGCCGTCATGGAACCCACGGCTGAAGGCCGTGAGATTTCCACCACCCAAGCCTATGTGCGCTTTTTGACGCAGTTGCTGCGCGACAAGGCATTGGGCCCGCGTGTGGTGCCCATTTTGGTCGACGAGGCGCGCACCTTTGGTATGGAGGGCTTGTTCCGCCAAATTGGCATCTACAACCCCAAAGGCCAGCAGTACACCCCAGTGGATAAAGACCAGGTCATGTACTACAAGGAAGACGTGTCTGGTCAGATCTTGCAAGAAGGCATCAACGAAGCGGGCGGCATGAGCAGCTGGATCGCCGCAGCAACCTCGTACTCGACCAGCAACCGCATCATGGTGCCGTTCTACGTCTATTACTCGATGTTTGGCTTCCAACGCATCGGCGATTTGGCCTGGGCCGCTGGAGACATGCAGGCGCGCGGCTTTTTGTTGGGCGGCACCTCCGGGCGCACCACGCTCAACGGCGAGGGCTTGCAGCACGAAGATGGCCACAGCCACATTTTGGCTGGGACCATCCCCAACTGTGTGAGCTACGACCCCACTTTTGCGCACGAAGTCGGCGTCATCATTCACCATGGCTTGAAGCGCATGGTGGAAAAGCAAGACAACGTCTTCTTCTACCTCACCCTGCTCAATGAAAACTACCCCATGCCTGGGCTGCGCGCGGGCACTGAGGAAGAAATCATCAAAGGCATGTACTTGTTGGAAGCCGCCAAAGCCAAGAAGAGCGCACCGCAAGTGAACCTCTTGGGCTCTGGCTCGATCTTGCGCGAGTCCCAAGCCGCCAAGGTTTTGTTGGAGCGCGACTGGGGCGTGGGCGCCAACGTCTTCAGCTGCCCCAGCTTCAACGAGCTGACGCGTGACGGACAAGACTGCGACCGTTGGAACATGTTGCACCCCACCGAGGCGCCGCGCGTGTCGTTCGTGGCGCAGCAGTTGGCCAAAACGCGCGGCCCGGTGGTCGCGTCGACGGATTACATCAAAAACTACGCTGAACAAATTCGCGCCTTCATCCCCAAGGACCGCAGCTACCGGGTGCTGGGCACCGACGGTTTTGGCCGCAGCGATTTCCGCAGCAAATTGCGTCAACACTTCGAGATCAACCGCCACTACATCGTCGTGGCGGCGCTCAAGGCTTTGGCTGACGACGGGGCAGTGCCCGTGGCTCAGGTGGCAGAGGCCATCAAGCTGTACGGCATTGATGTGGATCGTGTGAATCCGCTGTTCGCTTAAAGGAGACTCAAAGATGGCAACGGTAGATGTGAAAGTCCCCGACATCGGTGATTTCTCTGATGTGGCTGTGATTGAAATGTTGGTCAACGTGGGTGACACCGTGGCGGTGGAACAAAGCCTGATCACGGTCGAAAGCGACAAGGCGTCGATGGAAATCCCATCCAGCCACGCGGGTGTGGTCAAGTCCATTCAGGTCAAGATTGGCGACACGGTGAGCGAAGGCTCGATGTTGCTGACCTTGGAGGTCGATGGCGCTGCGCAAGCTGCCCCTGCCTCCGCACCAGCCGCTGAAACAACGCCTGTTGTGGTGGCGCAGACAGCCCCTGCTCCCGCTGCCGTCGCGCCTTCGGCGGCGGAGGCTGAGATCGATTTGGTGGTGCCCGACATTGGCGACTTCAAAGACGTGGCGGTGATCGAGTTGTTGGTCAAAGTCGGCGACAGCGTGGCGTCAGAGCAAAGCCTGATCACGGTCGAAAGCGACAAGGCGTCAATGGAAATCCCATCCAGCCACGCAGGCGTGGTCACGGCCTTGTCGGTCAAGCTGGGTGACGCCGTCAACCAAGGCGACGTCATTGGCAAGTTGCGCGTGCAAGGCGCTGCGGCAGTGCCCGCTGCCGCCGTCGCACCAGCAGCGGCCGTGGCGGCCACAGTCGAGGTGGCAGCAGCGCCGCCCGCCAGCGCTGCAACAGCGGCCCCCGCAGCGCAGCCCGCGCATCAGCCCACGGTGGCGCCCAGCGCGCAACTGCCACACGCCTCGCCCTCGGTACGCAAATTCGCGCGTGAGCTGGGCGTGCCCTTGGCTGAGGTCAAGGGCAGTGGCGTCAAAGGCCGCATCACCCACGAAGACATCCAAGGTTTCACGGCTGCGGTCATGCGCGGTGACGTACAAACCACAGCGCAAGCGGCCAAAGCCCCAGCGGCCTCGGGTGGCAGCGGTGTGGGCTTGGACTTGTTGCCTTGGCCCAAGGTGGACTTCGCCAAGTTTGGGCCGATTGAGCGCAAAGAGATGAGTCGCATCAAGAAGATCAGCGGCGCCAACCTGATGCGCAACGCAGTGATGATCCCGGCGGTCACCAACCACGACGATGCCGACATCACTGACCTGGAGGCCTTCCGGGTGGCGATCAACAAAGAGAACGAAAAATCGGGTGTCAAGGTCACGATGTTGGCGTTTTTGATCAAAGCCAGTGTGGCCGCGCTCAAACAGTTTCCCGAGTTCAACAGTTCGCTTGACGGCGACGCCTTGGTCTACAAAAACTATTGGCACATCGGTTTTGCGGCTGATACGCCCAATGGCTTGGTCGTGCCAGTGATCAAAAACGCAGACCAAAAAGGCGTGGTGCAAATCAGTCAAGAGATGGGCGAGTTGGCCAAGAAGGCGCGTGATGGCAAGTTGGGCCCTGCCGACATGAGCGGCGCGACCTTCACCATCTCCAGTTTGGGCGGCATTGGTGGACGCTACTTCACGCCCATCATCAACGCACCTGAGGTGGCGATTTTGGGGGTGTGCAAGAGCCAAATGGAGCCCGTTTGGAATGGCAAAGAGTTCACGCCGCGCCTGATGTTGCCTTTGTCGCTGACCTGGGATCACCGCGTCATCGACGGGGCCGCCGCCGCTCGATTCAACGCGTTTTTGGGCAAGTTGCTGGCGGACTTCCGCCGCATGATGCTGTAAGGAGTGGTCATGGCAGTGATTGATATCCAAGTGCCGGACATTGGCGATTTCAGCGAAGTCGCCATCATTGAAGTCTTGGTCAACGTGGGCGATACCGTGGCGGTGGAGCAAAGCCTGATCACCGTGGAGAGCGACAAAGCCTCGATGGAGATTCCATGCAGCCACGCCGGAGTGGTCAAAGCGCTGAGGGTGCAATTGGGCGACAAGGTCAGCGAAGGCTCGGTGATTTTGAGTTTGGAGGTGGCTGAATCCGCGCAGGCGGCGGCCGCGCCTGCTGCTGCACCCAGCGCCACGCCAGTGGAGCCTGCGGCGCCACGCGCCCCAGTTCCCGAAGCAGCGAGTTTTGGCGGCGGCGCCGATCTGAGCTGCGATGTGCTGGTGCTCGGCGGTGGCCCTGGTGGTTACTCTGCGGCCTTTCGAGCGGCCGATTTGGGCTTGAACGTGGTTCTGGTGGAGCGTTATGCGACGCTGGGCGGCGTGTGCTTGAACGTCGGCTGCATTCCCTCCAAAGCCTTGCTGCATGTGGCGGCGGTGATGGATGAGGTCAAGCACATGGTTGCGGTCGGCGTTGACTTTGGTGCGCCCGCCGTCAATATCGACCAATTGCGTGCGCACAAAGAGGGCGTGATTGGCAAGCTCACCGGCGGCTTGGCCGCGATGGCCAAGATGCGCAAGGTCACCATCATGCGTGGCTACGGCCACTTCGTCGGCACCCATCACTTGGAGCTTGAAGAGACCACGGGCGCTGGCCAAGAGAAAACGGGCGGCAAAAAAGTCGTGGCCTTCAAGCGCGCCATCATCGCCGCCGGCTCACAAGCCGTGCGCTTGCCTTTCATGCCCGAAGATCCGCGCGTGGTCGACTCCACAGGTGCGCTGGCCTTGGCCGGCGTGCCCAAGAAAATGTTGATCGTCGGCGGCGGCATCATTGGCTTGGAGATGGGCACGGTCTACAGCACGCTGGGTGCGCGTTTGGATGTGGTCGAAATGATGGACGGCCTGATGCAAGGCGCGGACCGCGACTTGGTCAAGGTATGGGAAAAATTGAACAAAGACCGCTTTGATCAGATCATGCTCAAGACCAAAACCGTGGGCGCTGAAGCCACGCCCGAAGGCATCAAGGTGCAGTTCGAAGGTTTGGATGGCACCCAGTCTGAAGGGGTCTACGACTTGGTTTTACAAGCCGTGGGTCGCACCCCCAATGGCAAAAAAATCGGCGCAGACCAAGCGGGCGTAGCGGTGAGCGAGCGTGGTTTCATCGACGTGGACGTGCAGATGCGCACCAACGTGCCGCACATCTTCGCCATTGGCGACATCGTCGGTCAACCCATGTTGGCTCACAAGGCAGTGCACGAGGCGCATGTTGCCGCGGAAGTCATCGCTGGCGAATTGCTAGGTGATGAGGCCTTGGCGCGCAGCGCCTTCAACGCCCGGGTGATCCCCAGTGTGGCCTACACCGACCCGGAAGTGGCCTGGGTGGGCTTGACCGAAGACCAGGCCAAAGCGCAAGGCGTCAAGGTCAAGAAAGGCCTTTTCCCGTGGACGGCATCAGGCCGAGCCATTGCCAACGGTCGAGACGAAGGCGTCACCAAATTGCTGTTCGATGATTCGCCCGAGGCGCATGGTCACGGCAAGATTTTGGGCGGCGGTATCGTGGGTACGCACGCGGGCGACATGATTGGCGAAATCGCGCTGGCCATTGAGATGGGGGCTGACGCGCTTGACATGGGCAAGACCATTCATCCGCACCCTACGTTGGGTGAGAGCATCGGCATGGCCGCAGAAGTGGCGCACGGCAGTTGCACCGACTTGCCGCCACAGCGCAAACGCTGAGCCTAAATCCGGCAGTTGATCGCTCAATTGCCGCTGATCAAGCCCATGAAT
>JALRFN010000428.1 GCA_023268425.1 Burkholderiaceae bacterium
ACGTCCGCGGCCAGCGAGCGTGAGGCTGACCTGATTGCGGCAGACGCGCGCTCTGCCCGAGTGGCTGCGATGGGTGTGCCTGAGGGCGTGGCAAAGCCCAGTGCCCGCACTGCAATGCCCATGATCTCGGTGTCCGACAACCGTGATCTGGACCCCAAACACGGCTTCAAGAGTGTGGGCGAGTTCCTTAAAACGGTTTGTCAGGCGCAAAAGCCTGGCGCCTCCATTGATGATCGCCTGCTCATTGGCGTGAACCGCAATGCAGCGGTCCCCGCCAACTTCGGCTCTGAAGGCTCGGCACAGGACGGCGGCTTCATGGTGCCCCCGCAGTTCGCGCAAGAAATCTTCCAGCTCTCGCTGGGTGAGGATTCGCTCTTGCCGATGACCGACAACGTCGAAGTCACTGGCAACACCATGGCCTTCCCGAAGGACGAGACCACGCCTTGGGGTAGCAACGGTATCCGCGCTTTCTGGCAGGGAGAGGCCACGCCTGCGGTGAGCACCAAGCCTGTCTTGGGTCTGTCCACGCTGCGCCTCAAAAAGCTCATGGCCCTGGTGCCGGTGACCGACGAGTTGCTGGACGACACCAATGCGCTGTCCAGCTACTTGCCGGACAAAATCGCCACCTCCATTCGCTGGAAGACCAATGAGTCCATCCTGTTTGGTTCGGGCACGGGTGTGCCCGTGGGCTGCATGACGGGCGCCACCGTGGTGACGGTGAACAAGGATTCGGGTCAGGCGACACAGACGCTCACGCCCAACAACCTGGCCAAGATGATCTCGCGCCTGCCGCCGGGCTCGTTTGGCAAGTCCGTCTGGATCGTCAACAACGATGTGCTGCCGGCACTGTTCACCTTGACGCTGGGCAACTACCCCATCTACCTGCCCACGGGCTTGAACGTGGGTGGCATCCAGCCTTCGCCCTACGGCACGCTGCTGGGTCGTCCGGTGTTCGTTTCGCAGCACGCCAACACGTTCTCTGCTGCAGGCGATGTGTTGCTGGCTGATCTGTCGTACTACCAGACCATCACCAAGGCTGGTGGCATGCAGACTGCCACTTCCATGCACCTGTATTTCGATGCAGACATGGCGGCGTTTCGCACCACCTTCCGCATGGACGGTCAGTCCAAGATTGCCGCACCAATCGCTCCGGCCAAGGGAAACGCGACCATGTCGCCGTTCATCCAGCTGGGTGCGCGCTGACTTGATTGAGACGAGTTGGGCGCTGCCCGACTCTCTCACCCGATTTCATTGATTCAAGGAGTTCAAAGATGTATTTCAACGCAACGGGCAGCGAACAACTGTCGATTCTCGCGACCATCGATCCTGCGGCTCAGGCTGTGGGCACGGTCAACACGGCTTGGGTGCCTTTGGCCAACCACCTGGATGCGCTGGCGATTGTCGCCACAGGCGCACTGGAAGTGGGCGCCACGGTTGACGCCAAGCTTCAACAAGCTACCGACACCACTGGCACGGGCGCCAAGGACATCGACGGTACGGCCATTCAGCAATTGGCTGACGGCATTGGCGACAACGCGCAGGTGCTGATCAACCTGTGTGGTGAGGACCTGGATGTCAACGCGGGGTTTGCATATGTGCGCCTGGCGCTGACCGTTGCCGGGGCTGCGGCCAATACCGCTGCGCTCTTGTTGGGTGTAAATGCCCGGCGTGAACCGGCCGATCAGTTCAACCAGGCCGCCGTGGCTGAAGTGGTCGCTTGAACAACCGTGAGGGGTGAAGGTTCATGGCTCTGAAACTGGTCACACCACCGGCTTCAGAGCCGGTGAGCCTTGAAGAAGCGAAACTGCACCTTCGGGTGGACTTCAATGACGACGATGCGTTGATTCAAAGCGTTATCACCGCAGCGCGTGCGGCAGCTGAGACCATCACTGGGCGACAACTCGTTACCGCACGCTGGAAAGCGTCGTTCGACCGATTCTGTGTGGCTGGTCCAGCGTTGTTGATCCACAAGTCACCGGTGCAATCCATCATCAGCGTCCAGTACATGGGAACCGATGATGACTGGCACACCATGCCAGGCAGCGACTACGTGGTCGACCTGAACTCAGAACCCGTGCGCATCGCGCCTGCGTTTGGAAAGGTCTGGCCAACGGTGCTGCCACAGATTGGTTCTGTGATCGTCACCTTTGATGCGGGCTATGGAGATGCTGCAGCGGTGCCCGAGGGCATCAAGTCCTGGATCAAGTTGCGCGTGGGCAGCCTGTATGCGCACCGCGAGGAAGTGTCCAGGACGGGCATCGCTTCGCTGCCGTTTGTTGATGGCTTGCTGGATCCGTACAAAGTTGCGTTCGTGTAGGTGGCGGTATGAGTGTCTTTGCTGGTGCTTTGAATCAACGCGTCATGTTCCAACGGCCACTTGTCACCAAGGATGACCATGGCGCGGTGTCTCAGGCCTGGAGTGATCTGATGGAGGTTTGGGCCGAGGTCAAACCCTTGAGTGGGCGTGAAGCACTGATCGCGGGGCGCCTGTCCTCAGAGCTCACACACCAGATCTCGGTCCGGTATCAGGCGCTGTTTGACGATCCACACCAGGCGGCGCAGTTGCGTGTCGTTCACCGGGGTCGATCCTTTCAGATTCACTCTGCGATCAATGAGGGCGAGGCGCGTGAGCGAATTACCTTGCTGGCGACAGAACTCAAGGAGGCTTGATGGATACCGTACACATTGATGGCCTTAAAGAGCTGGATCGGGCGCTGCAACAGTTGCCCGATCGAATCGCCAGCAACGGGCTTCGTGCTTCTGTCTACGCTGGTGCCAAGGTGGTGCGGGATGAGGCCAAGCTACGCGCGCCCAAGGCGGCCAAGTCGCTGGGGCCAGATCAACCACCACCGGGCACCTTGAAGCGCTCGGTGATCATGAAGCAAATTCGGGAGTTGTCTGGTCAGGACCGCCAGACGTTCTTCGTGACCGTGCGTCATGGCAAGAAGCATCGCAAGCAAGGCAAAAAGGGAAACCTCTCGCAGGACGCCTGGTACTGGCGCTTCATCGAGTTTGGCACCCGCAAGATGGCCGCCCGCCCGTTCCTTCGTCCGGCGCTTGATTCCAAGCGTGTTGAAGCCGCAATGGCCATGAAGAAGCGTTTGCAGGAACGCATCGCTAAAGCCGCAGCAGAACTTCGGCGAGTGTGATCAATGAAGCAGTTCTATCAAGCAATTTCCGCGCTGGCAGGCGGTCGTGTGTTTGCGTTCGTGGCTCCGGCTGAGGCCACCTATCCGCTCGTCGTCTACACGCCCATTGAAGTTGCCGCAGTCATGGCGATGGACGGCCTGCAGGGTTTGAACCGCTCGCGCGTTCAGGTGGATGCCTACGCCACCGTCTACAGCGAGGCGTTGGCGTTGCAGGACCGCGTCCTTGAGGCGTTGACGGTTGAGGACACCGCATTGGTTGATGTGCGCATGGGTCCCAATGAGTTTGATGACGAGGCGGCCGCTTACCGCGTCTCGGTTGATTACACGTTTTACGTTCACGCTCAGGGCTTGAGCGACTAACCAGCAATTTTTGGAGAAAGAATGAGCAGCACAGCAATCAATGCGCAAGGCATCGCCATTGCGCGCAAGGGCACATCAGCCTTTGAAACGATTCCCAACGTGGTGTCCTTTCAAGGGCCAGGCGGTCAGGCCACGGTCATTGATGTGACCAATCTGACTTCCACCTCAAAAGAGAAACGCGTGGGTCTGCGTGATGAGGGGCAGTTGTCCTTGACCTTGCACTACGACCCCGGTAACACGGTGCATCAAGGACTGATCGCAGA
>JALRFN010000015.1 GCA_023268425.1 Burkholderiaceae bacterium
CGGCGTCTACACGCCGCAAGAGGGCTCGATCACCTTCCGTGGTCAAACCTTCAAGCACATGAACAGCCGCCAAGTGGCCGAGATGGGCATTGCACGGACCTTCCAAAACTTGGCTTTGTTCAAAGGCATGAGCGTGATCGACAACATCATGACCGGCCGCAATTTGCGCATGAAAAGCAGCATCTTGCAGCAGGCCATCCGCATTGGCCCGGCGGCACGCGAAGAAGTCCGACACCGCGAGTTTGTCGAGCACATCATCGACTTCTTGGAAATCCAAGCCTTTCGCAAAACGCCTGTTGGTCAGTTGCCCTACGGTTTGCAAAAGCGGGTGGACTTGGGTCGTGCTTTGGCGATGGAGCCGCAGGTGTTGTTGTTGGACGAGCCCATGGCCGGCATGAACTTGGAAGAAAAGCAAGACATGAGCCGCTTTGTGCTGGACGTCAACGACGAGTTCGGCACCACCATCGTGTTGATTGAGCACGACATGGGCGTGGTCATGGACATTTCAGACCGCGTGGTGGTCTTGGACTACGGCAAGAAGATTGGTGATGGTGCGCCCGAGGAAGTGCGCAACAACCCCGACGTGATCAACGCTTACCTGGGCACCAGCCACTGAAGGAACAACCATGGGCATTTTTCTGGAAACCCTGATCAGCGGCCTGATGGCTGGCACCTTGTACTCCTTGGTGGCCTTGGGCTTTGTGTTGATTTTCAAAGCCTCGGGTGTGTTCAACTTTTCGCAAGGCGTGCTGGTGCTGTTTGCCGCATTGGCGATGGCGCGTTTCTCTGAGTGGATCCCGCTTTACACCGGCATCGAAAGCATGATGGTGACCAATGTGCTGGCCTTCCTCGCGGCGGCTTTGGTGATGTTGGTGCTCAGCTTTGGGATTGAAAAGTTGGTCTTGCGTCACTTGGTCAACCAAGAGGGCGCGGCCTTGTTGATGGCCACATTGGGGATCTCTTATTTCCTAGAGGGTTTGGGGCAGACCGTCTTTGGCGACAACATCTACACCATCGACATTGGCTTGCCCAAAGACCCAGCCTTCATTTTGGAAAACGTGTTTGAAGGCGGGATTTTGATCAGCGTCGAAGACCTGTACGCCGCGATGATCGCTGCCGCCCTGGTGGTGGCGCTGACCTTGTTCTTCAACAAGACGCCCACTGGTCGTGCCTTGCGTGCGGTGGCCGATGACCACCAAGCGGCGCAGTCCATCGGTATTCCCTTGAACCGCATCTGGGTCATTGTGTGGTTTGTGGCCGGCATCGTGGCACTGGTGGCGGGGATGATTTGGGGCTCTAAGTTGGGTGTGCAGTTCTCGTTGTCGGCGATTGCCTTGCGTGCCTTGCCGGTGATCATCTTGGGTGGTTTGACGTCGATTCCCGGCGCCATCATCGGTGGCTTGATCATTGGTGTCGGCGAGAAGCTCTCGGAGATCTTCTTGAGCGAATTCATCGGCGGCGGCATTGAAATTTGGTTTGCCTATGTCTTGGCCTTGGTCGTGCTGTTGTTCCGTCCCCAAGGTTTGTTCGGCGAAAAAATCATTGACCGGGTCTGAACCTGCGCGTCACCACAGAAAGTTCACATCATGCTGTACAGAGAAAACGGACAATTCAAAACCAGCTACGAGTCTGATCAAGGCATTTTCCCGATCAAGCAAGACGCCTGGTTCGTGGTCGGGGTGTTGGCGTTCGCTGCCCTCGTTGTGCCGACCTTGGCCAACGAGTATTTTTTCCAGGCTATTTTGATCCCGTTCTTGATCTTGAGTTTGGCCGCCATCGGGGTCAACGTCTTGGTCGGCTATTGCGGTCAGATCTCTTTGGGTTCTGCGGCCTTCATGGCCGTTGGTGCCTATGGCGCTTACAACTTCTTTGTGCGCTTGGATGGCATTCCCTTGGTGCTCGCTTTGTTGCTGGGTGGCGCTTCTGCGGCGGTGGCAGGCATCGTGTTTGGCATCCCCAGCTTGCGTGTGCGCGGCTTGTATTTGGCGGTGGCCACCTTGGCTGCGCAGTTCTTGTCGGACTGGATTTTCTTGCGTGTGGGTTGGTTCACCTTGAACACGCCTTCGGGCACCGCAGCGGTCAAAGACCTGAGCGTGTTTGGTTGGGCCTTGAATTCAGCGACCGATAAGTATTGGTTTTGTCTGTTGGTCTTGGCGGTGTTCGCCTTGATGGCGAAGAACATCACCCGTGGTCACACCGGGCGCCAATGGATGGCGGTGCGCGACATGGACGTTGCCGCATCGGTGATTGGCATCCGCTTGATGCCCGCCAAGTTGAGCGCCTTTGCCGTGAGCTCCTTCATCATCGGCGTGGCCGGCGCCTTGTGGGCCTTTGTTTATCTGGGCGCTTGGGAGCCGTCGGCGTTTTCCTTGGACTTGTCGTTCAAGCTCTTGTTCATGGTCATCATCGGTGGCATGGGCACCATCATGGGTTCGATGTTTGGCTCAGCCTTCATCGTGGTCTTGCCCATCTTTTTGAACCAGTTCTTGCCCTGGTTGGGTTCTCTCGTGGGGGTGACCATCACGACGGCGACGGTGACCCACGTCGAGTTCATGACCTTTGGGGCGTTGATTGTGTGGTTCCTGATTGTGGAGCCGCATGGCTTGGCCAAGCTGTGGAGCATTGCCAAGCAGAAACTCAGGATTTGGCCTTTCCCCCATTGAGGGGCCAGATTCAACGAGTCGGGGTGTGGGACTTTGGGCCCAAGCATCCCAATCTTTTTCACTGCAGATGAAACAGGAGACAGTTACATGAAATTCAAGAAATTTGCCTTGGCCTCCATGGCCAGCGCCGTTGCTCTGAGCGCGTCGCTGATGGTGCCCGCCGCACAAGCTGCTGAGCAGTTTTTGCCCATCTTGTCCTACCGCACCGGCGCATATGGCCCCGTTGGCACCCCGTTTGCCAATGGCGTCACCGACTATTACAAGTTGATCAACGCCCAGGGCGGCATCAACGGTGTGAAGATCAAGTTTGAAGAGTGCGACTTCGGCTACGACACCGCGCGTGGCGTGGAGTGTTACGAGCGCTTGAAAGCCGACGCCACGGTGGTGCACCCGATGTCCACCGGTGTGACCATCGCTGTGACCGCCAAGGCACCTGAGACCAAGGTGCCAGTGATTGCGGCCGGTTACGGTCCTTCCGAAGCCATGGACGGTGGTGTTTACAAGTGGAACTTCCCCTTGATGGGCACCTATGTGCACGGCGCTGACGCACTGTTGCAGCACTTTGCCAAGCTCGAAGGCGGCATCGCGAAGCTCAAGGGCAAGAAAATCGCCTACGTCTACCACGACAGTGGCTACGGCAAAGAGCCGATCCCTTACCTGGAGCAACGCGCAGCCGAGTTGGGTTTCAACCTGACTTTGTTGCCCGTGCCGCACCCCGGCTTGGAGCAGAAGTCCACTTGGCTGAAGATTCGCCAGTTGCGCCCTGACTACACCATCATGTGGGCCTGGGGCGTGCAAACATCGACCGCCTTGAAAGAGGCGCTGGCCACGGGCTACCCCTTGAACAAGTTGTACGGCAACTGGTGGGCCGGCTCAGAAGTCGACACCGCTGACTTGGGCATGCGCGCCAAGGGCTACAACTCTTTGGCCTTGGGTGTGTCGACCGCGTATGGCTCCAAGATCGCCAATGACATCTTGAAGAACGTCTACGACAAGGGCCAGGGCACGGGTGACAAAGCCCAAGTCGGCTCGGTGTTGCACACGCGTGGTGTGACCGCCGCTGCGTTGACGGTCGAGGCCATCCGCACGGCGCAAGCCAAATACGGCAAAGGCAAAGTCATCACCGGCGAGCAAATGCGCTGGGGCTTGGAGAACCTGAACGTCGACGAAGGCCGCATCAAGGCCATGGGCTTTGAAGGCTTGTTGTCACCCATCTCCACCAGCTGTGCTGACCACAACGGCGGTGCGTTCACGCGCATCCAGACTTGGGACGGCAAGCAGTGGGCGCCCAGCACCGGTTGGATCGAGCCTGACCAGATGGTGGTCAAGCCCTACCTGAAGGCTGCGGCTGACAAGTACGCGGCCTCCAAAGGCATCCAGCGCCGTGGCGCTGACGACTGCCAGTAAGTGAGTTGAAGCAGGTGGCCAGTGGCCACCTGCGTTGACGCGCGCAAGCGGCTTGGGTGTCCAGGCCACTTGTCTCAGTCGATCGCGGGCGGGCGATTGAGACAAGTTCAAGCTTCCAACATGAGGAATTCAAATGAGCGAAGCCACCGTACTCAATGTCAATGGCATTGAAGTCATTTACAACCACGTGATCTTGGTGCTCAAGGGCGTGTCGCTGCAGGTGCAGCAAGGTCAAATTGCCGCGATTTTGGGCGGCAACGGTGCGGGCAAAACCACGACGCTGCGCGCTGTGTCCAACTTGTTGGCAGGTGAGCGCGGTGAGGTGACCAAGGGTTCGATTGAGCTGCGCGGCGAGCGCATCGAAAACCTGACCCCCGCTGACTTGGTCAAGCGCGGTGTGGTGCAGGTCATGGAGGGGCGCCACTGCTTTGCCCACCTCACCATTGAAGAAAATTTGCTCACT
>JALRFN010000035.1 GCA_023268425.1 Burkholderiaceae bacterium
CGAGGCCTTCGCCGCGGCGATCCGCCCCAACACGCGGGCACTGTTTGCCGAAACGCTGGGCAACCCCAGCATGGTGGTGTTGGACATCGCCGCCGTGGCCGAAGTCGCCCATGCCCATGGCCTGCCGCTGGTGGTCGACAACACCGTGCCCAGCCCGTATTTATGCAACCCTTGTGCGCTGGGCGCTGACATCGTGGTGCACAGCGCCACCAAGTACCTCGCCGGCCACGGCACGACCTTGGGCGGTGTGGTCGTGGAGTCCGGCAAATTCAACTGGGACAACGGCAAGTTCCCGGGCATGACCGAGCCCTCAGCGGGCTATCACGGCGTGAAGTTTTACGAGACCTTTGGCGACTTCGCCTTCACCATGCGCTGCCGCATGGAGGGCTTGCGCGTGTTCGGCGCGGCACTGTCGCCGATGAGCGCGTGGCAGATCTTGCAAGGCGTCGAGACCTTACCCGTGCGCATGGAGCGCCACAACGCCAACGCCCTGGCCATCGCGCAAACCCTGCGCGACGACCCCCGCGTGGCCTGGGTCAACTACCCCGGCTTGCCCGAGCACCCGCAGCACGACTTGCTCAAGCGCCAAATGAGCGGTGGCTCTGGCCTGCTGGCCTTTGGCCTCAAGGCCGACGACGAAGACAGCGCCATGCGCCGTGGGGTGCGTTTCATCGAAAGCGTGCAGTTCTTGAGCCACTTGGTCAACATCGGCGACACGCGCAGTCTGGTCAGCCACCCGGCCAGCACCACCCACCGCCAACTGGACAGCGACCAGCAACGCGCTGCGGGCGTCACGCCCGACATGATCCGCTTGTCCGTGGGGCTGGAGCACATCGACGACATCCGCTGGGACGTTGACCAAGCGCTGGCCAAAGCGGTGGCCGCATGAATTTGAGCGCATGGACTTTGAGCGCATTAGCCGCCTCGGTTGCCGAGCGCCTGCAAGCCGCGCTGGACGCAAACCAACTCAGCCTGGGCCACGGCACCGACTCGGCCCAAGACGAAGCCGCCTGGTTGACGCTTTGGGCGGCGGGTCTGCCGCTGGACACCGAGCTCGACGCACGTGAACTCAGCGCCGAGCAGGTGCAAGCCGCCGAGGCCTTGTTGACTCAGCGCCTGAACACGCGCAAGCCGCTGGCCTACCTCACGCAAGAGGCCTGGCTGCATGGGCTGTCGTTTCACGTCGATGAGCGCGTCATCGTGCCGCGCAGTTTGATCGCCGAGCCCATCGTGGACGGCAGCCTGGACGTTTGGCTCAGCTCACAGACCCAGCGCGTGCTGGACTTGTGCACCGGCAATGGCTCGCTGGCCATCATCGCCGCGCTGGCCTACCCCGAGGTCACGGTGGATGCGGCCGACATCAGTGACGACGCCTTGGCGGTGGCCGCCATCAACGTCGAGCGCCACGATTTGGGCCAGCGCATTGCCCTGCACCACTCCGACGGTTTGCAAGCCTTGAGCGGGCCCTATGACCTGATCTTGTGCAACCCGCCGTACGTCAACCAAGCCAGCATGGATGCGCTGCCGCAGGAGTACCGCCAAGAGCCCGTGATTTCACTGGCCGGCGGCAGTGACGGCATGGACTTCATTCGCCCGCTGTTGCGCGACGCCGCGCGCGTGCTGTCGGCGCACGGCGTGTTGGTGCTGGAGATCGGCCACGAGCGCGCCCACTTTGAAGCCGCTTTCCCGAAGCTCAGCCCGGTTTGGCTACCCACCAGCGCGGGCGACGACCAGGTCTTGCTGCTCACACGCGAGGCCTTGACCACGGGGGCTGGTGCATGATCACGCTCAAAGACATCACCCTGGCGCGTGGCACCAAAGCCGTGCTGGACGGCGCCAACTTGACCATCCACCCGGGTGAAAAGGTCGCCTTGATCGGCCGCAACGGCGCGGGCAAGTCGTCGTTGTTCGCCTTGCTGAGCGGCCAATTGAGCGAAGACAAAGGCGATTTCGCGATGCCTGCGAGCTGGCGCCTGGCCCAAGTCGCGCAGAACATGCCGCACAGCGACGACAGCGCCACCGACTTTGTGCTCTCTGGCGACACGCCTTTGATGGAAGCGCAAGCGGCCTTGAGGCAGGCCGAAGCGGCCAACGATGGGGAGGCCATTGCCCACGCGCACACCGCTTTGGTGGACGCCGGGGCCCATGATGCGCGCAGCCGCGCCCAAACGCTGTTGATGGGCCTGGGCTTCACGGTCGCTGAGTTGGACAACGGCGTCAACACCTTCTCAGGCGGCTGGCGTATGCGCTTGCAATTGGCCCGCGCGTTGATGTGCCCAGCCGACTTGTT
>JALRFN010000083.1 GCA_023268425.1 Burkholderiaceae bacterium
GGCGCTGCGCCATGCGCAAACGCTGGGCATGCGGCACACCCTGACCATCTGCAACGTCGCCAGCAGCGCCATGGTGCGCGAATGTGCCCTGGCCTACGTCACCCGCGCTGGCGTGGAAGTGGGCGTGGCCTCAACCAAGGCCTTCACCACGCAGTTGGCCGCTTTGTTTTTGTTGACTTTGACCCTGGCCAAGGTCAAAGGGCGCTTGTCTGAAGTCAACGAAGCCGACTACCTCAGCGAGATGCGTCACTTGCCTGCGGCCTTGCAATCGGTGTTGGCTTTGGAGCCGCAAGTCATGGCCTGGGCCGAAGCCTTTGCGGGCAAGGACCATGCGCTGTTCCTGGGCCGTGGTCGCCATTACCCCATTGCCTTGGAAGGCGCACTCAAGCTCAAAGAAATCAGCTACATCCACGCCGAAGCCTACCCCGCTGGCGAGCTCAAACACGGCCCGCTGGCCTTGGTCACCGAGGCCATGCCCGTGGTCACGGTGGCGCCCCATGACGAGTTGTTGGAAAAACTCAAAAGCAACATGCAAGAAGTGCGCGCTCGGGGTGGCGTGCTTTACGTCTTGGCCGATGGCGACAGCGCCATCCGCGCCAGCGAAGGCGTCAACGTCATCCGCATGCCCGAGCACTACGGCGTCTTGAGCCCCATCTTGCACGTGGTCGCCTTGCAGTTGTTGGCGTATCACACCGCGTGCGCGCGCGGCACCGACGTGGACAAGCCCAGAAACCTGGCGAAATCGGTGACGGTCGAGTGATGGGTTTGCCCGCACACACCGCAGCGTTCGCCTGCCTGTCGTTGTGACGGTGAGGTCAGGTCAGTTTCGCCACCGTTCCCAGTTGCAGCGTTGGTTGGGGCCGGAAGCGAGTCCGGGTGACCGCGACGAGGCGGGTCCGGATGTCGCCGAGCGCCTGGGGGCTTGGCTTGGGGTTGCCGACGCGATCACCTTGCGCACGGGTTTGGCCCAGGTGACTGCGGCCAAGCCGGGGCCGAAACCGGCGGGGGATGTCGATCTCTCTCAAGAACTGGCGCGCACGCGCGCGGCGGTGCTGCAAATGATCGCTGCTCTGGGGGTGCCTGCGACACCCAAAACCCATGGCCGCGTCCCAGTGGTGCGTCCGGTCGCCTCAGCCGAGCCGCCGCCCTTGGATCCGGCCACCGAATTCAGTTTGTTGTTGCAGGAGTACAGCGACGTCCAGCGGCGCATGGAGATGCGGGTCGATGCCCTGCGTGCCTACGCACGCGAAGTGCTGGCGGCTCAGTCTCCGGCCTTGGCGCAGCTGGCAGCCATGGATGGCTTGATGACTCAACTGGTTCACGGGCGTGAGCAACACCTGTTGGCCAATCTGCCCAGCTTGTTGCGGCGGCGCTTCGAAGCGCGGCGTCAAGCCGACACCGAGGCCGCCGATGGTGAATCGCTCGAGCCCGTGGCAAGTGGGGCGTGGTTGAAAGCCCTGCGGGCCGATTTTCGCCAAGCTTTGCAGGCCGAGTTGGACTTGCGTTTGCAGCCCATCGTGGGCTTGGTGCAAGCACAAATTGAGGCGCAGCCTCTGGGGTAAATTGCAGTCCGCGCATCGGTGATGCGCGGCGAATGTGTGTGGTGTTTATGAATGTGAATGTCTTGCGTGGCGGCCTGGTGTGGCCAGCGTTTGTGGTGGGTCTGTTGGCCTTGCTGTGGGTGGGGTTTGGCTTCGTCGGTCATAGCACCGTGGCCCTGGCGGTAACCGCCTTGATGGTCGCCGTTTACGGTTTGGCGGCGTGGGAAGTGCGGGGCTTTGTCGGGCAGACGCAGGCTTTGGCGCGGGCGGTCACGCAAGCGCAAGCGGGCGTCGCCACCTTGGACGATTGGTTGTCGACGGTGCCCAGCGGTTTACGCGAGGGGGTGCGTCAGCGTTTGCAAGGTGTACGCACGCCATGGCCGGGGTTGGCGCTGACGCCCTATGTGGTCGGCTTGTTGGTCATGCTGGGCATGTTGGGCACCTTTTTGGGCATGGTCGTGACCTTCAAGGGCGCCGTCTTTGCGCTGGAAGGTTCCGCCGACTTGCAAGCCCTACGCGCCGCCTTGGCGGCACCCATCAAAGGCCTGGGCCTGGCCTTTGGCACTTCCGTTGCTGGCGTGGCCAGCTCGGCGATGTTGGGCTGGATGGCGGCTGCGGTCAAACGCCAGCGGCTTCAAGCGCTGCGCGCTTTGGACGAGCAAGTCGCCACGAGCTTGCACGCCTTCACCACGGCGCATCAGCGCCAAATCGGCTTTGAAGCAAGCCAGGCGCAAGCCCAGGCCTTGCCCGAGTTGGTGGCACGCATGGACCAAATGATGAGTCGGCTGGACGCGCGCGCGCAAACCTTGGATCAACAGTTGCTGGAACGCCAAGCCAGCTTCCACCGCGAAGCCAGCGCGGCCTACACGGGCTTGGGCGAGTCGGTGGCGCGCTCCTTGCAAGACGCGATCAGCACCAGCACGCGGGTCGCCACCGAGGCTTTGCAGCCCATCGTCAGTTCGGCCATGGATCGCGTGACGCAAACCTCGGAGCGCCTGCACACGCAAGCCAGTGCAACGGTGCAGCAACAGCTGCAAGGCGTCTCCGCGCGTTTCGAAGCGGCCACGGCCAGCGTGACCGAGTCTTGGGCGCAGGCGCTCAGCGCGCAGCGCCAAAGCAACAGCCAATTGGTCGGCGACTTGCAACAGGCTTTGGCTGCGGTGAGCGCGCAGATGGATGGGCGCAGCGCTGAGTTGGTCGCGCACTTGAGCGCGTCCTTGAGCGCAGCGCAAGCGCAGCAGTTGCAAAGCCAAACCGAGCAGCGCCAAGCCCTGGACCAAATGGCTCAAAGCCAGCACGCGCGCAGTGAGCAGGTGTTGGCGACGCTCAACGAGGCCTTGCACACGCTCTCCGCCACGCAGGCCGAGCAACATGCACGTTGGGCGGCACAACTGGAGGCGACCTGGACGCAGCAGCAAGACGCGCAGGCCCAAACCGAAGCGGCGCGCCAACGCGCGCAACAAGAAGCGCAGCAACTGCAAACACAGCGCCAAGCCCAACTGGTGGCCGATTGGTCGGCTGCCTTGGAGCGCTTCAACACCCACTTTGACGAGCGCGCCTCGGCGCACTTGACTCAACTGACCCAAGGCTTGAGCAGCCTGTATGCCGCCCAAGCCCAGGCCGATCAAGTGCAGCAAGCGGCTTGGGTGCAGACCATGGGGCAGATGAGCGAGCAACTGCGTCAACAGTGGCAACAAGTCAGTGCCGAGCACTGGGCGCAACAGCAAGCGGCCTCACAAGCCGTGACCCAAGCCGCAGCCGCATTGCAACAAAGCGCCAGTGCTCAGGCCAGCAGCGTGCAAGCAGACATCCAGCAGTTGTTGAACACCTCGCAGGCGCTGGTGGCGGCGCGTGAACAGCACGAAGCGCTGTGGCAGCAACAGCAAAGCGAGCGCATGGACGCTTTGGCTCAACTGTGGCGCGCTGAGCTGAGTGCTTTGCGCGAGCACGAGCAAAGCCACGCCGAGGCCAGTGCCTCGCGTTGGCAAGATTGGCAGGCGCAGTGGCAAACCCAATGGCAAGCCCTGCAGGCCCGCGAAGAGCAGCGCGCGCAAGCGGCCGAGACCCGTTTGGATGCGTTGCAGGCGCGCATGGCGCAGCAATTGGCCCAATTGGGTGAGGCTTTGGAAGCACCGATGGCGCGTTTGTTGGCCACCGCCTCGGATGCGCCGAAAGCGGCTGCAGAGGTGATTGCCCAATTGCGCCAAGACATGAGTCAACTGGGCGAGCGTGACAACGCCGCCTTGCGTGAGCGGGCTGAGTTGATGCAACAAATCGGTGACTTGGTGCAAGGCGTGCAACAAGCCACCACCGAGCAGCGCGAGGCCATGGAGTCCATGGTGCGCTCGACCACAGGCGTGCTCAACCAAGTCAGCGAACAGTTCAGCAGCACCCTGGGCGCCCAAGTCAGCCACACCGACGGCGTGGCCGCACAAGTTGCGGGCAGTGCCGCTGAATTGGCGGCCTTGGGCGAAGCCTTCCACCAAGGCGTGCAGTTGTTCAGCAACAGCAACGCCGCCTTGGTCGAGCGATTGGGCCAAATCGAAGCGGCCATCCAACAGAGCATGAGTCGCAGCGACGAGCAATTGGCCTATTACGTGGCCCAAGCGCGCGAGGTCATTGACTTGAGCATCAGCGCGCAGCAAGGCATCGTCGAAGACCTGCGCCGCCTGCGCAGCAATGCCAGCGGGGTGGCGTGATGGCTGGCGATTGGAACGCCAGCGCCGAGTGGGATGACCACGACAGCACTCAAGACAGCGGCCACGCCCCGGTGTGGGCCGTGTTTGGTGATTTGATGTCGGGTGTGGTCGGCGCCTTTGTGCTGATCTTGATTTCGGTCTTGGCCATGCAAATGGATCTGGTCACCAGCTTGCAAGCCGAAGTCGCCAAGCGGCACGAAGAAGAAAGCCGCCGCATGGCCTTGGAAAAAGCCTTGGCAGTGCCCCTGCAAAGTGGCCGCGTGACGCTCAACGACGGACGCATTGGCATCAGTGGCAGCGTTTTGTTTGACCTCAACTCCGACACCTTGCGCGATGAGGGGCAAGCCTTGCTCAAGAGCTTGGTGCCGCCGCTCAAGGTGTACTTGGCCGAGCGCGATGAGCTGCTCATGGTCAGTGGCTTCACCGACGACCGCCCGATCCAAAAAGGCAACCTGCAATTTGCAGACAACTTGGAGTTGTCGGCCCAGCGGGCCTTGCGCGTGACCCGGGCTTTGATCGCTGAAGGCATGCCACGCTCGCAAGTCTTCAGCGCCGCGTTTGGTGCGGAACAACCGGTGGCTTCCAACGCCGAGGAGGCCGGGCGCGCCTTGAATCGCCGCGTCGAAATGGCCCCCGTGCCGCGCAACAAAACCACCAGCCCATCGCCACCGCAAGGCGGTGCGTCGCCCGCACATGACTGAGCGCTGTGCCGAAGTGGCGGCCCTCTTGGCGCGCCTAGACGCTTGGCCCGAGGCGCCAACCGGGCAGGCGCAGGCCGTGCAGTGGCACTACGCGCAAGCGCTGGCTAAGCGCCTGGCAGTGTCAACGCCTGTGGCCCAAGCGGTGTTGGCCGACAAGTTGGAGGCCGCCTTGGATGGATTGGCGCAGGCCACTTCGCCTGTTGCGGCGGAGGCCGATGGCAGGCCAGATCCAGCCGGCCAGGCATCGCCGTGGGCGGCTTTACACGAGTACAAGGTGCGCCCAGGCCAGGGCGAAGGGGCACAAGCGGCCAGCGCTGCAGCACCGTTGCCCGACCTCAAGAGCGCCGTGCGTTTTCGCGAGGTGTGGGCCTTGATCAGTGCCGAGGCTGAGGTCGACTTGGCTTCCTTTCGTGCGCCCACCAACGCCGGGCCGCTCAATGCCCATCGCCTGGTGTTGCAGGTTTTGGCGCAGATGCGTGATTTGTCGCCCGCCTACTTGCGCCACACTTTGCAGCACGTCGACACCTTGATGTGGTTAGAGCAAACCTATGCCAGTGGGCAAGCCGCGTCGGGCAAGAACGCCTCAAGCAAGGGCAGTGGCCGCAAAACCGACAGCGCAAAACGTGCGGGCACTCCAAGGGGCTCGAAGCGAGTGGGCCGCTCAGGTGGGGCGAGTTCGCGCCAAGCTTGAAGCGCCAGCAGCAGGGTTGTCGCCCAAGTCACCTAGGCTGCGCGGCGCAAGGCACACAGCTGTGCATACTTCGGGGTTTTGGGCGCATGGCCCGCGCAGCGGGCCTTCACAACGAGGAGTAGACATGAACACACAACAATGGAAACGCGGTGCTGTGTTGGCGCTGGCAGCTGTGGCTGTCGTGGGCGCGCAGGCGCAAACCCGCATCACCTACAAGTCGGCCAAGGTCGGCTCGTCTTACTACCAAATGGGCGTGGAGATTGCCGAGGCCATGAAGGCCGGCAGCAAAGGCCAAGTCGTGGTGACGGTGGAAGAAAGCCAAGGCTCGACGCAAAACGTCATGGAGGTGCGCGCACGCGGCGGTGACTACGTGTTCACCACCCCGCCAGCCTTGATCAAGTCGGCGCAAGAAGCCACTGGCCCCTTCAAAGACAAGGGCGACGCCAAGTTTGCCGAGATCCGCGCGCTGTTCCCCATTCCCGCCTTGACCATGCATTTGGTCGCACGTGCCGACCGTGGCATCGCGTCTTGGTCAGACTTGGGTGGCAAGTCTTTGTTGCTGGGCAAGGGCTCGTTTGGCGCCAAAGAGGGTGAGAAGTACCTGGGCCTGTTTGGCGTCAAAGACCAAGTCAAGCTGGTCGATGTGGAGTTGTCCAACGCGGTGGCTGCGTTGAAAAACGGCCAGGTGGATGCCTTTGTGACAGCGGGTTCTTGGCCTGCGCCCAACGTGGTTGAGGCCGCTGCGTCCACGCCGGTGAAGGTGATCGGCATGTCGGCCGAGCAAATCGCACAGACCAAGCGCGACGAGTTGACCATTCCTGCGGGCACTTACGCCGGCCAAAGCGCCGATGTGAAGACCACCACCTTGCCGGTCGTGGCCTACACCAGCACCGCCATGAGCGAAGAAACCGCCTACCAATTGACCAAGACCTTCTGGGCGCAAAAAGACGCGATGAGTGCGCAGGCGGCTTGGTGGCGCGGCGTGAATGCGGGCTTGTTGGCCAACATCAGCGGCAAGATTCACCCGGGTGCGGTGCGTTATTACAAAGAGCGTGGCTTTGCTTTGCGCGACGACCAGCAGTGATCGGCGCGATGGCTGAACAGGCTTGAGTCGCATGGGGGCGCCTTTGCATCGCGGGTGGTTGTTGTGGGGCGCCCTGGGCGTGGCCACGCATTTGGGCTTGGTCTTGTACGGCCTGGTGCCCAATTTGGTGGTGCGGCCTTTGCACATGGCTTTTGCGCTGCCGTGGGTGTTGGTCGCTGCGGCCAAAACCCCGGCGCAGCGGCGCAGTGGCTGGGTCTTGACCTTGCTGGGCATGGCCGCTTGCGTGTGGATCGCCACCCACGCCGACGCGCTGGGCGACCAATACGGTTTCCTCGAAGGCCCCACGCAGACGGCCATCGCTGCGGGCTTGCTGGCCCTGGTGCTGGAGGCCGCGCGGCGGGTCATTGGTTGGCCCTTGCCGCTGATGGCCACGCTGGCCTTGGCCTACGGTTTGTGGGGCCAACACATCCCAGGTGAATTTGGTCACGCGGGCACACCGCTGGCGAGTTTCTTGGGCACCTTGACGATTGCCGAGGGAGGCTTGTGGGGCAGTTTGACCGGCGTGTCGGTTGGCGTGGTGGCGATTTTTGTGATCTTTGGTGCCGTGCTCAACGCGGGTGAGGCCGGGCAAGGCTTCATGAACGTGGCCGCGGCGGCGGCCGGGCGTTTGACGGGGGGCGCGGCCAAAGTGTCGGTCGTGTCTTCGGCGCTGTTTGGTTCGATCTCTGGCTCGGCCTCGGCCAACGTGGCCTCGACGGGCACCATCACCATGCCCGCGATGACGCGCTTGGGTTATCCCAAGCGTTTGGCCGCTGCGGTCGAGGCCGTGGCCTCATCGGGCGGGCAAATCATGCCGCCCCTGATGGGGGCAGGCGCGTTTGTCATGGTCGAGCTCACGGGCACGCCGTACGTGACCATCATGGCCGCTGCGGCCTTGCCCGCGTTGTTGTACTTTTGGACGGTGTGGGGCGGCATCAACGCCTGGAACCGCCGCGAGTCTTTGGCGCCCTTGCCGCAAGACGCGCAGCCCTCGCGGCGCGATTTGTTGCTCACCAGTGGCTTTTTCATCTTGCCGTTTGCGGTCTTGTTGTGGGGCATGTTCGGCCAACACTGGACGCCCGAGTACGCGGCCGTGTTGGCCACAGGCGTGGGCGCGGCCTTGTTGTGGTGGAACGTGCGAGGCCGTGCAGACGCGGCCTCGGTTCGGGCCCGTTGGCGCCAGGCTTTGTTGGGGGCTGGCCAGCAAGTGGCCATGATCGCCACCATCATCTTGTGTGCCTCCATCATCATTGGTGTCTTGTCCATCACTGGTTTGGGCGTGAAGATCACGTCGGTGATTCTGTCGGGCGCGCAGGGCTCGTTGGCCCTGTCGCTGTTGTTGACCGCGGTCGCTTGTCTGGTCTTGGGCATGGAAGTGCCGACCACGGCGGCGTATGTGATTTGCGTCTCAGTCGCTGGCCCTGCATTGACGCGCCTGGGCCTGGAGCCGCTGCAAGTGCATTTGTTTGTGTTTTGGTTTGCGCTCCTGTCGACCATCACCCCGCCCGTGTGCGGCGCGGTGTTCATCGCAGCCGGCATGGTCGGCGAACACTGGTTGCGTGTCGCACTCACCGCCATGGCTTTAGGCGTGGGGCTTTATGTGGTGCCGCTGGGCATTGTCGTGCACCCAGCCTTGATCGGCTGGTGGGACCAGCCTTGGCTGGGTTTGCTGGCCTTTGTGCGCATGGGCGTGGGCTTGTCCATCTTGTCGCACGCGCTGTTGGCCCCAGCGCCGCTGTGGCGGCGTGGCGTGGGAGCAGTGCTGGGCTTGGCCGTGGCCTTGTGGACTTGAGCCCAGCGTGACCTCGCCTGGGGGGCCGCGGTTGATGCCGTTTCGCCCCCTGGAGTCGCTTACTGCGCGATGGCTTCCAAAGCGATGTCGATGCGCACCTCGTCACCGACGTAAGGCGCGTACTTGCCGGCACCGAAATCGCTGCGCTTGATGGTGGTGAAGGCATTGGCGCCGATGGCGGGTTTTTTCATCATGGGGTGTGGCATCGATTGGAACGAGGTCACGCTCAAACTCACGGGCTTGGTCACGCCTTTGATCGTCAAGTTGCCGTCGATGCGTTGGGGCTTGTCACCGTCAAAGATGACCTTCGTGGACTGGAAGGTGGCGGTCGGAAACTGCGCCGTGTCCAAGAAGTCGGCGCCTTGGATGTGACCATTGAACACATCAAAGCCCGTGTTGACCGAGGTCATGTCGATGCGGATGTCCACGCTGCCCGTCTTGGCTTGGGCGTCAAAGACCACCGTGCCCGTGGTCTTTTTGAAGCTGCTTTGTTGTGTCGAGTAGCCAAAGTGCGAATACGAAAAGCGCGGAAAGGTGTGGCTGCTGTCCACGGTGTATTGCAGCGGGGCGGCCATGGCGCTGCCGCTCAGCGCGATGAAGGCGGCGGTGACCAGGGTGGTGTGCTTGATGGATGTCATGAAAACTCCAGGTTGATGACTCATTTGAGTTGCAGGGTGAATTGAACGGTGATGTCGTTGGCCACGATGTCAAACGCGGACCACATGCCCACGCCCACACCGAAGTCCGCACGGCGGATCACCAACTGACCGTCGAGCAGGCCTTGCGGGCTGAGCCGCATGGAGGCTTGCAGCGTGCGGGTGTGGTCTTTGATGCGCAGTTGGCCGGTCGCCAAGTAGCGTCCAGCGCCTTGGTCTTGCAGGCTTTGCAACACAAAGCGGGCTTGCGGGTGTTGGGCCGTGTTGAACCAGTCTTTGCCGACCACTTCGGTGTTGGCTTCGGCTGAGCCGGTGTCAATGCTGGCCAAGTCAATGTCTAAGCTGCCCTGGGCGGCTGAGGGCCTTTGGGTGTCCAAGTGGATTTGCGCCTTGAAGCGCTTGAATTGGCCTTGCATGGCCACGCCCATTTGGTGGTAGGTGAAAGCGATGCGGCTGGTTTGCGGCTGCACGCTTTGGTAGGTCGCGGCTTGCGCGCTCCAGGTGATGACGCCCAAACTCAGGGCGGTGATCAGGTGTTTCATGATGGTTTCAATCCGGTTCAGCGCATGCGGCGCAGGGTGTCGTCGTGGTGGATGAAGTGGTGCCACAGGGCGGCGCCCACGTGGCCCAACAAGGTGGCCATCAAGGACAGGTTGAGCAGCTGGTGCACGCCGGCCAAGAACTCACCCAGCGCGGGGTCGCGTGCCAGCAAGTCGGGAATTGGCAGCACACCAAACCACACGGTTTGAAAGCCCTTGGCCGAGCTCATGAGCCAGCCGCTCAAGGGAATGGCCACCATCAACACGTACAGCAGGATGTGGCCCGCGTGTGCAGCCCTGCGGTTCAGCGGCGACAAAGCTTCCGACAGCGGGGGTGCAGGGTGGCTCAGGCGCCATGCCAAGCGCAACCAGACCAGGGCAAACACCGTCACGCCAGCCCATTTGTGCCAGGCGTACAGCTGCAGCTTTCGCGGCGACAGCGGCAACTCGTGCATGTACAGCCCCAAGACCAGCAAACCCAAGATGAGCACCGCCATCAGCCAGTGCAGCCCCTTGGCTGTGCGGGTGTAGCTGGGTGGGTGCGCCGTGGCGTCGCTCATGTGTTCGTTCTCCGTGTTTGCGTCTCAGTGAAAGCTGTAGCCATCCATGGCGATGACGTGGTCGCTGATGCCGCGGAAAAAGGCTTGGGCTTGCGCGTCTTCGCCCGCAGCGCCAATGGCGGTGAACAGGGGCAACAGGTGTTCGTCACGTGGGTGGGCTTGGCGGCCCGTGGCTTCGCGGGCCCGGTAGTCCAGCAAGGCGGCGATGTCGTGCGCGAGCGTGTGCTCGTGAATCCAGTCGGCAAAGTGCTGCACATAGGCAGGGGTGCCACCGCCGCGCATGCTGATCAACTGCCAGTCGCGCAGGCTGTGTGTGATGTTGCCCGAGGCCACCACCCAATGGCCTTGGGCGGTCAGTGGGGCCAGGGCTTGGCCGACGCGGTAGGCGTGGGCAGGGCCACCGTGGTGTTGCACCGACAGCGGCACGATAGGCACGTCGGCGTCGGGCAGCATGTGGCGCAGCGGCACCCAAGCGCCGTGGTCGAGACCGCGTTGCGCGTCGGTCTCCACGGGGATGCTGGCCGCTTGCAAAGCAGCGACCACTTGTGCCGCCGCTTCGGGGCAGCCTGTGGCGGGGTATTGGATGTCGAACAAGCGCGGGTCAAAACCGCCGAAGTCGTGGATGGTCTCCAAGCGTGTTGCCGTGCCCACCGTGGGCACGCGGGTTTCCCAGTGCGGACTGACGACGATGATGGCTCGCGCTGGCTGCAAGTGGGTGACCACTTCGCGCATGGCGGCGCCTGCTGCACCAGGCTGCAAGGCAAACATGGGCGAGCCGTGTGGCACGAATAAAACGGGGCGGCGTGTGTTCATGGGGGCGCACTGTAGGTCGCTCAAGCGCACAGAAAAAGTGGGCAATGTGCAAATATTTGTTGCAAAATTCGCAACAATGGACAAGCTCGATGCGATGCAAATGTTTGTGCGGGTGGCCGAGGCCGGCAGCTTCATTGCCGTGGCCAACCACATGCAGGTGGCCCGCTCGGTGGTGACGCGGCAGGTGGCGGCCTTGGAGCAACACCTGGGCACACAGTTGATCACCCGCAGCACACGGCGTTTGAGCTTGACGGCGGCGGGCGCCGTGTATTTGGAAAAAGCCCGCGTGATCTTGAACATGGTCGATGCGGCGGAGTCCGATTTGGGCGAGGCGCGCGTCACGCCACGCGGTCGCATCCGCTTGGGCCTGCCCTTGAGCTATGGTTTGCAGGTCTTGATGCCAGCCTTGTTGGACTTTGCCCAGCAACACGCCCTGGTCGAGCTGGTCATGGACTTGTCTGACCAACGGGCCAACCTGATCGAAGGCGGTTTGGACCTGTCGATCCGCATCACCGCCGAGTTGCAGCCCGCCGACATCGTGCGCCGTTTAGGCACTTGTCGCCTGCACACCGTGGCCAGTCCTGGGTATTTGGCTACGCACGGCGCACCCCGTCACCCCGATGAGCTGTGCCACCACGCCTGTTTGCTTTACGCGCATGAGGCCACGCAAAGCGTGTGGCCTTACCAAGACGGCGAACAAAGCCTCAACGTGCCCGTGCGGGGACGGGTGGTGGCCAACAACGGCAGCATGCTGACCGAGGCGGCCTTGCGTGGCATGGGCATCACACGCCAGCCCGACTTTGTGTTGGGCGATCACCTGAGCCAAGGGCGCTTACAAGCCGTCTTGTCCAGCTTTGAGGGGCCGCCGCTGGGCGTCTACGCCGTGCTGCCCAGCAACCGCTACGTGCCGCATCGGGTGCGGGTCTTGATGGACGAGCTGGCGGCGTTCTTGGCCCCCAGCTTGGTGAGCGGCTGAGGGCGGGTGGGCCTGTGCGTCAATTCCGGGTCATGCTGCCGTTTCTTGCCTGAGCGCGGCTTGTTGCCGTGCGCAGCGCCTTGGCTCGCGGGTGTACCCGATCACTGGCGCATGGCACGCAGCCCAAAGTTGATGGCGCGTGGCCAGCGACTTTGAGTCTGCGTATTCAAGAAACCGTGGGCGTGGCGCCGGCGCGCACGCAGCTGATCAAACAGTGGGCGAAGTAGGCCGCTGCGGGTGTCATCGGCACATCGGGTTGGCTGAGCACGATGACGTCCAAATCACTGGGCTCCAGCCCCGTATTGGGCACCGGGCTGATGCCGCGTGACTCGGGGTGGCCGAGCAAGGGTTCGGGCACGACGCCCAAGGCGTCACCGTGTCGGATCAATGACAAGGCCGCCAAGGTCTCACCCAGCACCGCGCGTTTGGGAAAGGGCACGCCGGCTTGGCGGAACATCTGCGCGTGTTGGTTGCCTGGTGCGTCCGCAATGGGGCCGGTGTGCGCCCATTCGCAGGCGCTGAGGGCCTCGGGACTGGGGTCCAAAAAGATGCGGTGGCCTTGGCGCGCTGCGACGCGCTGGCGCACGCGCACCACGTGCTGCATGGTGAACTCCTTGCTGGGCACTTCGCCGGGGTCGGCGGCCACCAGTGCCCAATCCAGGCTGCCATCGCGCAAGCGCGGCAAGGTGCGGGACATCAGGCCATCGATGATGTGCACTTGCACCTGTTGGTAACGCTGGCGAAACCAGGCGAAGGCGTCACCCAGCACGGTCAAGGTGACGTAGGGCGTGACGCCGATGTGGATGCTGCCGTGGTCATGGCCGCGGGTTTGCTGCCAGTCGTCTTCGGTCAGTTCGATCTGGCGCAACACCAAGCGTGCGCGTTGCACCGCTCGCTCTCCTGCGGGGGTCAAGCCAATGCCGCGCGAACGCCGCTGCAGCAAAGGCAAGCCGGCCTCATCTTCAAGTTGTCGCAAGGCCTTGGTGACGGCCGCTTGCGAGATGTTGAGCATGCGCGCCGCCGCGCGGATGCCACCGTGGTCAATCGATGCGACCAGGGCTTGCAGTTGGTGCAGTTTCATGGAGGTGCATGGCTGTGTTGAGGCCGGAGTCTGGTTGTGTCGGTCTGCCCGTCCTAGGGAAAGCCCTAGTGGCAGCGGCGCCAAGTGATGTGCGGGGGAGTTTGAATCCAATGATGAGAAAAGCCATTGATTTCAATGTGTTTTTTCTTCAGCAAGCGCCTTGACAAGTGACAACTATAGGTGTTCATGAAAGCAATTAAAAGTCTTTTTGGTTTTCTATTCGATTTCTAGAATTTTGTCCAATTCTTGACCTTGAAGCCAAACTTTCATGCACGCCATCCCCACTGCTTTGTGCGAACAACTGGACGAATTTGTTGCCATTCGCCGCGACATCCACGCGCACCCTGAGTTGGGTTTGAAAGAGTTTCGGACCTCGGCGCTGGTCGCCGATCGCTTGCGCACCTGGGGCTATACGGTCACCACAGGACTGGCCCAAACGGGCTTGGTGGCGCAGTTGCGTCGAGGCAGCGGCAGCAAACGTTTGGGCTTGCGCGCAATCGATCGCGGCCAGCGGCCCCGTGGCCCAAGGGCGAAAGCGCAGGCGAAACGCGGCCAAAACCGCCCTGTCGGGTATATCTGGGCTATTGTCATAGCCAAAGCGCGCACAATCGGCACGAAAGGCCGCCATATCAGGCTGCGGCATTGGCGTGGCCAGGGGCCCGGGCCAAATAGCCAGCCCTATGCGGGCCAAGCCCTGCCAGTCAAATTTTGCGCCGGGGTCTTGTTTGCGGGTTGGCGCCATGTCGGAATGGCCTATTACCCCATGGGCCGGTATCTGCCAACGCTGCAAGATGCCCCGCAATAGCTGCGCCAGCGCCTGCATCTGGGCCTGGGCAAAGGGGTGGGCGCCGGTGTTGTCCAGCTCGATCCCCACGGAATGCGAGTTTACATCGCAAATCGCCCCCCAGCGGCCTGCGCCTGCGTGCCATGCGCGCTGCGCCTCGTCGACCAGCTGCCAGATCTGGCCATTATTGCCGATCAGGTAATGGGCTGAAACCTCGGCTGCGGGGTCGCACAGCCGCTCTAGCGCGGGCTGTGCGCCTTGCATGGCCGTGTAGTGGATAACCACCAAAGAGGGGCGCGCGCCACCACGGCGCGGCCCGAAATTGGGGGAGGGTTGCCAGATCACGCGCGTTTAGTTTTGCCGCGCCAGGCGGAAAGGTGCGGGATCCCATGCGCAGGCAAACCCGTCACCATCGGGGTCAAGCCCCATGCGGTCACGCTCGGGGCCGCCTTTGGCCAGAAAATCGGCCTGCGCCAGATCGGGCGAGGGGTATTTGCCGCAATTGCGCGCATAGCGGGTTTGCGAGGCAATCCCGCCCCTTGTATACAGCGCCTCGCCCTTGGCATTTTGGGTGTTCAGCGCGAAATCTACAATATTCGGCCCGCTTGCACCGCTGCGCGATGGCAGTTCGGTTGGGGCGATCACCTGATATTGGGCGCGGTTTTGCGCCAGGCGTTCAGCGTCGGTTTCGATGCTGCGCAGGCTAGAGACGTCTTGAAAATCGTTTTCCTGCGAAATCCCCGCGGCATTGACTGCCACTGGCGGCGGGTTTGCGGGGCTGGCCTCGACCGGCGGCACGCCAGAGTTTAGCGCGGCGGCTGTGGCTGCGGCCAGCGCCTCGGCCTCGGATTGCTGGGGCGATGCCGCCTCGAGCGGCAAGCCGTTGGTGCCGGGCAGTTGGCCTTGCAGCGCCGCCTCGCGCGCGGCTTGCTGTTGGGCATAGCTTTGGTTAAGGCCAGCGCCGCTGTCGGGACCAGTGGCAACGCAGGCGGCCAAGGCCGCCAGCGCTGCGCTGGAAACTAGAAATCGCTTCATCATTGGG
>JALRFN010000227.1 GCA_023268425.1 Burkholderiaceae bacterium
ATTGAAGTGACCTTGATTGCCCCCATCGCCATGGAAGAAGGCCTGCGCTTCGCGATTCGCGAAGGCGGTCGTACCGTCGGCGCTGGCGTGGTCGCCAAGATCATGGCCTAACCGTTGAAAGACGTAGGGGTATAGCTCAACTGGCAGAGCGTCGGTCTCCAAAACCGAAGGTTGGGGGTTCGATTCCCTCTGCCCCTGCCACCTTTGTGGTGGCAAACCCTCGGCGTCTTTAGACGTCAAAAAACCAAGCCCGCCAACGGAATGCCGCTGGTGGGCTTCGCGCCTTTGCGCAGTGTGGAAGATTTATGGCATCAAGCGATGTACAAACGGTAGGCAAAACGGCTGACCGCCTGAAGTTGGGTGTGTCTGGCTTGTTGTTGCTTGGCGCTTTTGTGGCGTATTACGGGCTGTCTAACCAAGAGGTTTGGATGCGCTGGGCCGCGTTCGTCTTGGGTCTGGCAGCGGCGGTCGCCACCTTTATGGTTTCCGACAGCGGCAAAACGTTTGTGGCTTACGTGCGCGAGTCTGTTCGTGAAGTCAAAAAAGTCGTTTGGCCCACGCGCAACGAGACCTTGCAGATGACCTTGTACGTTTTTGTCTTTGTCTTTTTGATGGCCTTGTTCCTGTGGTTGACTGACAAAACGTTGGAGTGGCTGTTGTACGACTTGATCTTGGGGTGGACCAAATGACAGAAGAAATCCAAGCAAGCGATACGCAAACCGACGCCAAGCGTTGGTACGTGGTGCATGCCTATTCGGGCATGGAAAAAGCCGTCGAGCGCAATATTCTCGAGCGCGCAGCCAACGCGGGCATGAGCCACAAGTTTGGTCGCGTGTTGGTGCCCACCGAAGAGGTGGTGGAGATGCGCAATGGCCAGAAGCGCACGACCGAGCGCAAATTCTTCCCGGGTTATGTGCTGGTTGAGATGGTCATGGACGATGACACCTGGCACCTGGTCAAGCAAACCAACAAGGTGACCGGCTTTGTCGGTGGCGCGCGCAACCGTCCTGCGCCCATTTCTGAGCGTGACGTGCAAAACATCATGGGTCAGATGCAAGACGGCACCGAGCGTCCTCGCCACAAGGTCGAGTTCGAAGTGGGCGAGTACATCCGCGTCAAAGAAGGCCCTTTCGCCGATTTCAATGGCACGGTGGAAGAGGTCAACTACGAGAAAAACAAACTGCGTGTGTCGGTGACGATTTTTGGTCGTGCCACACCCGTGGAGTTGGAGTTCGCACAAGTCGAGAAGGCTTGATGCAACGACGGCAGCCGCCGTCAACGGTCTTGCAAGGTGGTGCTGGCTCTCCCTGCAAATGACTTGAAGCAAAAGCCACAACACGAGGAGGCGGGCGCGAGCCCGTCGCTTGTACTCGAGGAGTTTCGCCATGGCGAAGAAAATCATCGGCTACATCAAGCTGCAGGTGCCCGCTGGTAAAGCCAACCCGTCGCCCCCGGTTGGCCCCGCATTGGGTCAAAAGGGCTTGAACATCATGGAATTCTGTAAGGCGTTCAACGCCCAGACCCAAGGCGTTGAGCCGGGTCTGCCGCTGCCCGTGGTGATCACGGCATTTGCGGACAAGAGTTTCACCTTTGTGATCAAGACGCCGCCCGCATCGGTGTTGATCAAAAAGGCCATCGGTTTGGCCAAGGGCTCTTCGGTGCCGCACAAAGACAAGGTCGGCAAGATCACGCGTGCACAACTCGAAGAGATCGCCAAGACCAAAGAAAAAGATTTGACGGCAGCCGATTTGGACGCTGCGGTCAAAACCATCGCTGGCTCTGCCCGCTCCATGGGCGTGACGGTGGAGGAATAAACCATGGCCAAGTTGACGAAAAAACAAAAAGCCGTCCAAGGCAAAGTGGACAACAACAAGTTGTACGCCTTGAACGATGCGATCGCTTTGGTGCAAGAGTGCGCTACGGCCAAATTTGATGAATCCATCGACGTGGCGGTGCAGCTCGGCATCGACCCCCGCAAATCTGACCAAGTGGTGCGCGGCGCCGTCGTGTTGCCCAAGGGCACCGGCAAAACCGCCCGCGTGGCCGTGTTTGCGCAAGGTGACAAGGCTGAAGAGGCCCGTGCTGCTGGCGCTGACGTGGTGGGTTTGGAAGACCTCGCGGCTGACGTGAAAGCGGGCAAGATGGACTTTGACGTGGTCATCGCATCACCCGACACCATGCGTGTGGTGGGTGCTTTGGGTCAAATCCTGGGCCCGCGCGGTCTGATGCCTAACCCCAAGGTGGGCACGGTGACCCCCGATGTGGCCACGGCCGTAAAAAACGCCAAAGCCGGTCAGGTCCAATTCCGCGTCGACAAAGCCGGTATCGTGCACGCCACGATTGGCCGTCGCTCCTTCGACGGCGAGTCTTTGGGCGAAAACCTGCGCGCTTTGTTGGATGCCTTGAACAAGGCCAAGCCGGCTTCGAGCAAAGGTGTTTACCTGCGCAAGTTGGCGGTGTCCTCCACCATGGGTGTGGGCGTTCGCGTGGAAATGGGCTCCATCAGCGCGTGAGCGTCTGATTGTTAGCAAGATTTGATGTCAGGTGCTTGCACCTGGCGTCAAGTGGTGGGTTCGGTCGTGCCCTTGTGGTGTGACCGAAGCCATCCAAGACCGTTGGCGCCTCAATGGAGAGGCTTAATCGACAAGCCAACGCAGATGGCGATCCCGCTGCTGATGGATGTGTTTCCAAAAACAGGTGGTCGCTGCAAGAGAGGCGTGCTTGGTTTTCGAGCCGAGCACATTACTGAGGAGTGAACCTTGAGTCTGAATCGCAGTGAGAAACAGGCGGTGCTTGAAGAAGTCGCCGCGCTCGCAGCAAAAGCTCAAACGCTCGTTTTGGCGGAATACCGTGGCGTCACGGTGGCTGGCATGACACAGCTGCGTTCCCAAGCCCGTGCAGCGGGCGTGACCTTGAGTGTGTTGAAAAACACCCTGGCACGTCGCGCATTGGCTGGTACCAGCTTTGAAGTGGCAACCAACGAGATGACCGGTCCGCTGATCTACAGCTTTTCTGAAGACGCTGTGGCTGCCGCAAAAGTGGTGGCTGATTTCGCGAAAACCAACGACAAGATGGTGATTCGTGCAGGCGTGTATTCAGGCAAAGCTCTGGATGTCAACGGCGTGAAAGAACTGGCCAACATCCCTTCGAAAGAAGTGTTGTTGTCGCAGTTGTTGGGCTTGATGCAGTCGCCCGTCTCGCGCACCGCGCGCGTGTTGGCGGCCTTGGCAGAGAAAAAAGAAAGCGAAGCCGCTGCCGCTTGATGCGCGCAGTCTTCGTGACCGTTTAAAGGAAATACAAAATGGCATTTGATAAAGACGCATTTTTGGCCGCATTGGATGAAATGTCGGTCATGGAACTCAACGATTTGGTGAAAGCCATCGAAGAGAAATTTGGCGTGAGCGCAGCTGCAATGGCTGCCCCCGCTGCTGCTGGCGGTGGCGCTGCTGCTGCGGCTGAAGAGAAGACCGAATTCGACGTCATCCTGGCTGACGTTGGCGCCAACAAGGTGTCGGTCATTAAAGCTGTGCGTGAAGTCACCGGC
>JALRFN010000269.1 GCA_023268425.1 Burkholderiaceae bacterium
CGTAGAGCATGCCCAACAAGATGTAGATCACCACCACCGCCGCCACCAGCAGCCAAACCTGTGAGCCCTGCGAGGATTGGAAGACCGCTGCATCGCCGCCGTAGCGGGTGATGATGGTCGCCGGCATGTTCATGGCCTTGACCATCTTGTCCAGAGTCTGCGTGGCCTCACCCAGGGGGGTGTCCGCTTTGAGGTTGAAGCTGATGGTGATGGCTTCCAATTGGCCTTCGTGGTTGATGCTGACCGGGCCCATGCTGCGCGCGATGGTGGCAAACGAGGACAAAGGCACCAGTTCACCCGACTGCGTGCGCACGTGGATGTTGAGCACGTCTTGTTCGGACTGGCCCATGGCGTTGGGCGTGGACAAGATCACCTTCCAAGTGCCCGCGTCGCTGTAGATGCTGGCCACCTGACGGTCGCCATAGGCCGAGTAGAGCAAGGTGCGCAAGGTGGCCATGTTGATGCCCAGCAACTGGGCCTGCGTTTTGTCGATGTTCAGTTCCGCTTGCAAAGCCTGGTTTTCAGCGTCGCTGTTGATGTCGGTGAAACGCTCATCGCCGCGCATGGCTTCCATGACTTTGTCTGACCAGGTGATCAGGTCGCCACCGTTCACGCTTTGCAAGGTGTACTGGTAGCGTGCTTTGCTGAAGCGACCACCGACGCGCAGGTTTTGCAGCGGCACATAAAAGGCGCGCACCCCAGCCACACCACTGACGGACTTGCGCAATTGGTTGACCACGTCTTTGATCGGCGGGCGCTGGTCGCGGGGTTTCAGCGTCATGAACATGCGTCCGGTGTTGCCGCCGGTGAAGATCGCCGCCATGCTGGCCACGGCTGGGTTGGCCTGCGTCTTGGCCGCGACTTCATCGATCAAGCGTTGCATGGTTTGTGGCCCCACGTCTTGAGGGCCAGAGATGGTCGCCATGACTTGGCCGATGTCTTCTTCGGGGAAATAGCCCTTGGGCATGACCACGAACAGCCATGCGGTCAGCGCAAAGCTGCCCGCGGTGACCAGCAACATGACCCAACGGTGGCGCAGCGCCCAGTCCAGCGTGCGGCGATAACCGTTCAGGGTCTTTTGGAAGCCCCACTCAAACCAAGCCGTCAGCCACATCCCTAAGGCTTGGCGCGAGCGCTCGCCGCCTGGTGCTTCGTGGCGCAAAAAGCGGCTGCACAACATGGGCACCAGGGTCAAGGAAACCACCGCCGAGACCAAAATCGACAGGCCAACAATCACCGCGAACTCGTGGAACAACAAGCCCAGCGTGCCGGGCATGAAAAAGATCGGAATCAGCACCGCGACCAGCGAGACCGAAATCGAGATGATGGTGAAGGCCACTTCGCGCGCGCCGCGCACGGCGGCGTCAAAGGGCTTCATGCCGTCCTCGATGTGGCGCACGATGTTCTCCAACATCACGATGGCGTCGTCCACCACCAGGCCCACGGCCAAGGTGATGCCCAGCATCGAAATGTTGTCTAAGCTGTAGCCCAAGGCATAGAGCAAAGACATGGCACCCACCAGCGAGACCGGAATCGACAGCGTCGGAATCAAAGTGGCCATGGCGCGGCGCAGGAACAAAAAGATCATCAAGATCACCAGCACCACAGTCAGTGCCAAGGTGAAGTAGATGTCGCTCAAGGCCTCGCGAATCGATGCGCCTCGGTCGTTCAGCGAGTGCAGGCTCACGCCCTCGGGCAACTGGGCGCGCAGGCCAGGCATGGCCTGCTGAATGGCGTTGATCACGGCAATGGTGTTGGCGTCGGGTTGGCGCTGTACGCCCAAGACGATGGAGGGGATGCCGTTGTAGCGCGCCAACCGGTCTTCGTTTTCTACCGAGTCGGTGATTTGTGCGACGTCGCGCAAATAGATCGGTACGCCGCCGCGCACGGTGACGACGTGGTTGGCGAATTCCGCCGCGCTGCTCAGTTGGGTGTTGGCCTGAATGATCAACGACTGGCTGTCGCCGTTGACCACTCCCATGGGGGTGATGGCGTTGACCGCACGAATGCTGGTCGCCACGTCATCCAAGGTCAGGTTGCGCGCGGCCAAGGCCTTGGGGTCGGCTTTGACGCGAACGGCATAGCGTCGCGCGCCGTAGACGCTGACTTGGGCCACGCCGTCGATGGTCGAGAGCACGGGGGCGACCACGTTTTCAGCAAATTGCGACACGCTGGTCAGGTCCACGGTTTCCGTGCTCAGCGCCAAAATCAAGACTGGGGAGTCGGCTGGATTGACCTTGCGGTACGAGGGCAGGTCCGTCATTTCTGACGGCAAGCGGCGCTGGGCTTGCAGCAAGGCCGATTGCACGTCGGCAGCCGCGTCGTTGATGTTTTTGTCGTCGTTGAATTCCAAGGTCACCGAGGTGCGCCCCAGCGAGCTGGTCGAGGTGATGGTTTTCAAGCCTGCGATGGTCGAAAACTGCTTCTCCAGCGGCAGGGCAACGGATTGCGCCATGGTCTTGGGGCTGGCGCCGGTGAGATCGGCGGTGACGCTGATGGTGGGCGTGTCGTAGCGCGGCAGCGCCGCGACAGGAATTTTGCTCAGGGCGGAAATGCCCAACACCAAGATGGCGATGTTGAGCAACACCGTCATCACAGGGCGGCGGATGAACAATTCGGTGGCGCGCATGGCTTACTCCTGCGCGGTGCTGACCACGCGCACACTGGCACCTGGGCGCATGAATTGGCGGCCATCGACGATGACCCGATCACCCGCTTTCAGTCCACCCACGGCGACGCGCTCACCCATGGCCTCTTGGACCTTCACCGGACGCGGGGCGGCCTTGTTGTCTTCACCGACCAACCAGACCATGGTCTTGTCGTTGCGCAGCATGACGGCCGCTTGAGGAATCACAGCCACTTGCTGCAAAGCTTGCGTTTGCAGTGAGACGCTGACGCTGGTGCCCGGCCACAAGGCCATTTGCGCGTTGTCGACTTCTGCTTTGAGCGTCAACATGCTGGTGTTGGGGTCAACTCGGCTGTCGATGAAGCGCAAACGCCCGCTCAGCGGCGCGGCCAGCCCTTGAGCGGTTTGCACCTGCACCCCGGCGCCGACGCCAGCGCGTTGGATCGCCGGCAAGGCCGACTGCGGCAGCGCGAACTGCACCCCCATGGGCTGCATTTGCGTGATGGTCAACAAGGCATTCGTGCCCACCAGGCTGCCGGGAAAGACGTCGATGCTGCCGACGCGACCTCGGATGGGGGCTGTGATGCGGTACAGGCTGACGCGCAGGGCTTGGGCGCGTTCGGCGGCGGCGTCGGCCTGCACCTGGGCCTCTTGGGCCTGCACTTGCGCGGCCAAGGTGTCGGTGGCGCTGGACGACACGAAGTTTTGTGCTTGCAAAGCCTGTGAGCGCTTGAGTTGACGCTGCAACTCCAGCAGGTTGGCTTGGCTGCGTGCCAACGTGGCTTGGGCCTTGACCAAATCGGCCTGGGCCGTGCGGTTGTCCAGCGTGAACAACAATTGCCCGGCCTTGACGGTTTGCCCTTCTTGCACATGTACGCGATCAATCAAGGCGCTGACTTGCGCACGCACCTCAACCGACTGCAACGGAACGGCGTGGCCGGTCGCGCTCAAGGTGCGCGAGACGTCCTGCAATTTGACCGCGACCACGCTCACCGACGCAGGAGGGCGCTTGGCATCGGCGCCACCTGGCTTGGGCTTGCCTGGCGCGCCCCCACTCGGCACTGGTGGGGCTTTGCTTGAACCAGGTGCTGGACCCGGGCTCGCGTTGGGCGTTTGGGCCAATGCGGGCGGCAACATCAAAACCAGCGCAGCCGAAGTGGCGGCGAGCGAGCGGGCAATTGCGTTCATGGGGGCTCAGTCAAAAGGCGCTTGGGCGCGAATCTGATAAGCATAGCGAGTTTCCGGCTCGCCAGTATGTCCACAGCGTGAACGTGGGCGACGCAGGGCTCAATCGTTGGGCCGGAACTTGATCTGCAAGGCCGAGGGGATGCTGCCGTTTTCGTCCAAGGGCAGGAAGCCGGTGCGGTCCACGGCACGCAAAACCGCTTCGTCCCAGGCCGTTTCGCCGCTGGAGCGCACCAGTCGTCGGCCGATGATTTCACCGGATGGCGCGGTCTTGACTTCGACGGTGGCCGCTGGGTTGTTGCTCAAGCGCCCGGTGAAGATGATGTTGGGCTTGACGGCGGCGACCACTTTGGCGCCATAGCTGGCCGAGGGGCCGCGAGCCACCGGCGCACTGCCTGTGCCCGCGCTGCTGCCTGCCAAACCAGCGGCGCGTTGGATTTGTTCATTGCGCATTTGCGCCGTGACTGCTTCCAGGCGTGCTTGTTCGGCTTGCTCTTTGGCGATGCGCTCACGCTCCGCTTGTTCGCGCGCCAAACGCTGCTGGCGTTCTTTCTCCAAACGTGCGGCTTTTTCCTTGGCCAGGCGCTCTCGCTCCGCCTTTTCCCGAGCCAGCTTGGCTTGGCGTTCTTGGGCCGCTTTTTCTGCGGCCAGCTTTTCGCGTTCGGCTTTCTCCTTGCCCAGGCGCTCGCGCTCGGCAAGTTCTTTCGCCCGGCGTTCTTGTTGGGCCTTCTCTTGGGCCAGGCGTTCTTGTTCAGCGCGCTCACGCTCGAGCTTGGCCTGTGCCTCGGCCGCTTGGCGCGCTTGTTCTTCTTTCGCCTTTTGCAAGGCAATATCGCCCGTCGCCACGGGTGCGGGATCAGGCGGTGGCGCTGGCTCGGGTGGTGCCGGCGGCGGTTCTGGCGGTGTCGCGGGTGTGGGCTCGGGCTCCGGCTGGGGTTGAGGCGGCGCTTCAACTGGGGGCGTAGGCGGCGGCGTGGGTGTGGCGACGCCGGCTTTGGCCTCTTGGGGCAACTCTGCCCACAACTCGGCCTCGAACTGCACGGGCAGGTCGTTGGTTTGTCGCCAGTTCAGACCCAGCGTCAGGGCCAGCACCAAGGCGGCGTGGGCCAGCAGCGCCGCCGCGAACGCAGGCGACCAATGGACTTGCGTGTCCATGTCCTCGTAGCGCGGGATCTCCAAGTCAGGCATCGGTCGCCCGTTCTCAGCGGCGGGTGTTGACGGACAGGCCGACGCGACTGATGCCCGCTTGCTGCAGGGCATCCATCACCTTGACCACTTCTTCGTAGACCACGGCCTTGTCCGCGCTGATCACCACCGCCGTGCTGGGGTTGCCGACCTGGGTTTCACGGATGTGCGCTTGCATGGCCACAACCTGGGCGCCCACCTGCGCCAGCGTGGCATCAACGGTGTTTTTGCCCTCGCGCACACGCAAGCTGTTGTCAGCGCCGAGCATGACCTGAATGACTTGGTCGGGCTGGCGCGGCGCTTGGCCCATGCTGGGGAGTTGGATGGCGCTGGGGGTGATCAACGGTGCGGTGACCATGAAGATGATCAGCAGCACCAACATCACGTCGATGAAGGGCACCATGTTGATCTCATTCATGGTGCGGCGGGACTTGCGGCGGGAGGTTTGGAGTTGCGCCATCGCAGCCTCGCTTACTTGGCCGCGCTTTGCGCGTTGAGGTTGCGCTGCAAGATGTTGGAGAACTCGTCCATGAAGGTGTCCATGTGGTTGGACATGCGGTCGATCTTGGCGGAAAAGCGGTTGAAGGCCAGCACCGCCGGGATCGCCGCGAACAAGCCAATGGCTGTGGCCACCAGGGCCTCGGCGATGCCAGGTGCGACGGTGGCCAGGGTCACGTTTTGCAAAGCCGCCAAGCCGGTGAAGGCGTGCATGATGCCCCAGACCGTGCCGAACAAACCCACGTAAGGCGACACCGAGGCCACCGAGCCCAGGAAGGGCAAAAACGTCTCCAGTGCGTCGACCTCGCGCTGGTTGCTCACGCGCATGGCGCGCTGTGCGCCCTCCAACAACACGTTGGGGTCCTGGACGCGGCGCTCGCGCAGCTTGAGGAACTCGCGCATGCCGGCGCTGAACACACGCTGCAGGCTACCGCCTTGGCCTTCGGCTTGCTGGGCTTGGTTGTACAAGTCATTGAGGCTGGCGCCCGACCAGAAGTCGCGCTCAAAGTTGCTGTTGTGGTGGCTGATGCGGCGCAGGGTGGCGCTTTTGCCAAAGATGATGGCCCAACTGGCCACCGAGACGCTGAGCAGCACCAGCACCACCAGCTGAACAATCCAGCTGGCGTTGAGCAGCAAGTGAACAATGTTGAGATCTTGGTTCATGGTGGGCTCAATCGAGACAAGACAGAGGAGGGAACGCGGCCGGGTTTGAGCGTTTCCGCCGTGACCCAACCGATGCGGATTTCACCTTCGCACAAACACACCGCTTGCCCGTCGTCATCGCGCCAGGCGCTTTGCGCCAGCACCAAAGAGGCTCGCCCGGCGTGAGAGACGCGGGTGTGGATGTGCAGCAAATCGTCGAGCTTGGCACTGCGCAGGTAGTGCATCTGCGTGGCCGAGACCACGAACATGCCGCCGGTTTCTTGCCGCAGCGCGTGCTGCTCCACACCCAGGTGGCGCAGCCATTCGGTGCGTGCGCGCTCGAAGAATTTGAGGTAGTTGGCGTAGAAGACGATGCCGCCGGCATCGGTGTCTTCCCAATAGACGCGAATGGGCCAAACAAAGTCGTCGCTGGCCGAGTCCGTGCGCGTCATGCCGTTTCGTGCGGGCGCAACTGTGGCGCCAGTGGGTGCAAGACCCCGTTGACAAACTTGTGCCCGTCGGTGCCGCCAAAAGACTTGGCCAACTCGATGCACTCGTTGAGCACCACGCGCATGGGCACGTCCAGGCAGTGGCTGAGCTCATAAGCGCCAATCCACAAGATCACGTGCTCAATGGGCGAGACTTCTGCAATGGGACGGTCCAAGTGCGGGCGCAGGGTGTCGTCAAGTGCTTCTCGCTGCTCGACGCAACCGCTGAGCAAGGCGTCGAAATGGACGCTGTCGCACTTGTGAAAACCCGTCAATTCGCGGGTGTAGGCGTCAATGCCTGCCGGTGTGTCTTGTCCGACCAAGACTTGGTAAAGGGCTTGCACGGCAAACTCGCGAGCGCGGGTTCGCGCCGACTTGTCCGAGGCCTTGCGGTGGTTGGTGTTGCGCGCTGGGGCGTTCATGCGATGCGGTCCAGCAGTTGGGCCATTTCCACCGCGACAGCAGCGGCGTCACGGCCTTTGTCGACTTGGCGGGCGATGGCTTGCGCTTCGTCTTCGACGGTCAAGATGGCGTTGGCCACTGGGATTTCGTAGTCCAAAGCGACGCGGCTGACGCCTGCGCCCGACTCGTTGGCCACCAGTTCAAAGTGGTAGGTTTCACCACGGATGATGCAGCCCAGCGCAATCAAGGCGTCGAAACGGTCGTGCTGCGCCATGGCTTGCAGGGCGACGGGCACTTCCAAAGCGCCGGGGACTTCGGCAGTTTCGATGTGTTCGCGTTTGACACCAAGGCGCAGCAGTTCGCTGATGCAGGCGTCTTGCAGGGTTTGTGTGATGCTGTCGTTGAAGCGGGCGCGCACGATGCCGATGACCATGTTGTGGCCGTCGAGCTCGGGGGCGTGTCCTTGATTGGCGTCTTGCATATGGGCTTTCTGTGTCGCGCAGCGAGGCGCGCGCGAATGGCCTGATTATCGCAAGTCTTGCGCGCGCTCAGAGGCGCTCAGTGTGCCGGGGCGTCTTGCACCTTGGGCTGCAACATGCGCTCGACATAGCGGGCAATCAAATCGATTTCCAAGTTCACGCCGTCGCCGGCCTGAAGCTGACCCAAGGCCGTGTTCTCGACCGTGTGCGGGATCAGGTTGATGCTCAGCGCACAGTGTGCGTTGCTGTCTTGTACTTGGTTCACGGTCAAGCTCACGCCGTTGACCGTGATCGAGCCTTTGTAGGCAATGAAGCGCGCCAACGCGCGAGGGGCTGCAATGACCAGTGTCCAACTCTCGCCCACGGGGGCAAACGACAAGACCTGGCCTTGGCCGTCGACGTGTCCGCTGACCAGGTGCCCACCCAAGCGGTCGTGCGCGCGCAGCGCTTTCTCCAAATTGATGGCGCCGACGCGGTCCAGCCCACAGGTTTTGGACAAGGACTCGGCAGAAATGTCGATGGTGAAGTGGCCTGCTGCAGCATCGAATTGGGTGACGGTCATGCAAGCGCCATTGAGCGCAATGGAGTCGCCCAAGCCAACGTCAGCCAGATAGTCTGGGGCAACCTCAATGTGCAAGCGTTTGCCGTGTTGGGCGTCTGGCCCCAAGTCATCGATTTGGGTGATGCGGCCAACGGCCGTGATGATGCCTGTGAACATGGTTGTGGAGTCGCAATCAGAGGGGAAAAGAGGCGTGCGTGGTGGCACGCAAGCGAAGGTCAGGCCCAACGGGCACGGTGTCGATCCAGTGTAGCGCCAGGCCTTGATCCACATGGTTCAAGGGGCCGAAGTTGCTCATGGTCTGGCCTTGGCCCAACCATTTGGGGGCCAGGTAGACCAAGACTTCATCGACCCAACCCTCGCGCAGGAACGAGGCGTTCAGCGCGGCGCCCGCTTCCAGGTGCAACTCGTTCACTTCGTGCGCGGCCAAATCAAGCAGCATGGCCTCCAAATCGACTTTGCCTTGAGCGTTGGGCAGCGCGGTGTTTCGTGCTGCGGGGCCTGGTGCGGCCGCGTCTTGGGCTTGTGCGTGGTAGAGCCACACTTGGCGCTGGGGCACTTGCCAAAGCTTGGCCGTGCTTGGGGTTTGCAAGCGGCTGTCGATCAGCACCAAATGCGGCTGGCGCGGCGTCTTGGCGTCGCGCACGTCCAAGCGTGGGTCGTCGGCCAAAACGGTGCCAATGCCTGTGGCGACTGCGCAGGCGCGTGCTCGCCAGGCGTGACCGTCGGCTCGCGCCTCAACGCTGGTGATCCATTGGCTTTGACCGTTGGGCAGGGCGCTGATGCCGTCCAAAGATGCGGCCATTTTCATGCGCACCCACGGGCGCTGGCGCAGCATGCGGCTGAAAAAACCGATGTTCAAGGTGCGTGCCTCGGCATCGAGCAAGCCCGATTGCACGCTGACACCGGCCGCACGCAAACGCTCGACACCGCGACCCGCCACCAAGGGGTTGGGATCCAGACTGGCAATGACCACGCGGGACAGGCCCGCAGCCACCAGGGCGTCTGCGCAAGGCGGTGTGCGACCGTGGTGCGAACAGGGCTCCAAGGTCACGTAGGCGGTGGCGCCGCGAAGCGCATGTCCGGATTGGGCCGCATCGCGCATCGCCATGACCTCGGCGTGAGGCCCGCCCACGGCTTGGGTGTGGCCTTGGCCCAGGGTCTGGCCCTGTGGACCAACGATCACACAGCCCACCCGTGGGTTGGGGTTGCTCAGGCACAGTGCGCGCTCGGCTTGCGCCAAGGCCTGTTGCATGAAGTGGAGATCGGCGGGTGACCAAACGGGGGCGGACATGGCGCGATGTTATCGCGTCCATCTGGTGGCATCACTGCCAGCATGTCGCGTCGCCGCTGGTGGAGCCACGTTGGCCCAAGTCGTTGATGCTCAGCCAGCCACAGGGGTCTTGTGCTTGCCCACCCAGGGGAATCGCCCACAAGGTGAAATGTTGTCCGTCGGTGGAATTGGCCCAAATTTGGTAGTGACCATTGGGCGAATGTTGCACACCCGGGGGCATGCCAGGGCCACCGCTGGCGGTGTTGAGTGGGTAGCTGCCTTGAGCGGTCGCGGAACGCTCCATCCAATT
>JALRFN010000278.1 GCA_023268425.1 Burkholderiaceae bacterium
GCGTCTGTCCCGTGGACAAGGTGGTGCGCGTTTTCAAGAAGGTCTGGGTGTAGGACGCGTCCAAGTACCAGCGCGGCGCCAAGCGCACGGAGATGCCCAAGCCCGCGTTGAACGCGAACTTGGACTTCACGCTCAGGGCCGTTTGCCCACCGGGCGGGTTGGCGGGGTTGATGCCATTCAGCGTGGCGCTGCCCTGTGCATCGTCGAAGTAAACGTAGCTGCCGCCGGCCACAAGGTATGGGCGAACGGCCGCATCGGCCGCGCCAAAGCGGTATTGCGCGTTCAACGTGACTGGGAGTGCGTGCACGCGGCCAATGACGCCCACGCCGTCGATGGCGCCTCGGCCCACGATGTCGTGGTTGAAGCCAGCGCCCAGCGGCACCGTTAAGGCCAGGGCGTCGCTGAGCATGTAGGTCACTTGCGCGGTGGCCTGTGTGTCGGCCAAAACATCGGTGGTGGTGTTGGCCGGCGCTGGGCTGGTCAAGGCGCCGCTGGTGACGTGCGGCTTGACTTGCGTGACGCCGCCGTGAATCAACCATTGGCCCGTGGATTGTGCTTGGGCCACTGAAGGCAGGCCTTGCAAAAGGATTACAGCCAACGCAGAAGCGATGGAGGGGATTGTTTTGTTCATGTCAGGCTCCTGTTTCACAACCAACCCGCGCGGGCCAAGGCACGCGACACCGAAGCCGCCAACAACTGGTGCCCGTAGGGGGTGGGGTGGAAGCCGTCGGAGAAGGCGTAGCGCTCCCACCAACCGGCAGTCTTTCCTGGCAATGCGTTCAAGGCCGCGTCAGCACAGGTGGGGAAGTCGTATTCGGGCAAGCCCTGGCTGTCTTGGCCAACCACGGGGCATGACGCCTCCGTGGAGTTGGTCAAGCTGTAGGCGCTGGGGTTGGCCGCTTGGTCGGTGAAGTCAGCATAAAAGTCAGTCACCTCCACCTGCGGTGTTGCCGCGGCCAGGGTGCTGAGCTGGGTGTTGAATGCACCAATCCACTGCCTGATGCCAGCTTGCAACTGCGCTGCCGCTGCAACGCTTTGAGCCTGCGTGATGCCCGCCAGCACAGCTTGAAAACGAGGTGTGAGGGTGATGTCGGGGACATTGACCACCATCACGCGCTGCGCGCCGTTGGCAATCGCGTGGGTGGCGATGTCGTTCATCAGTTTGCCAGCCAAGGCTTGCATGTAGGCACCCGCTGCGAGTCCCAATGTGGGGTCAGCGGTCTGTAACTGCGCCAAGGTGCTCGCGTCCAGCAGGCTGCTGAGCATCGCGAACAATGTGGTCGCATCACCTTGTGCCGCGGCCAAATAGGCGCCCACCAAATCGGCCGCGTCGTTACCGCCACCATCGACCAGCAAGAGTTCGTTGGCCGAGAAAGCGCCGCTTGCTGCGCGATCACGCAGTTGCGTGGCCACCAGATAGGGGCTACCCACCTTCTGTGGGTCTACGGTGTTCACCCGACCACCGCCGACCGCGTAGTTGTCGCAGCCCGGGCTGCTGCTCAGGCTCAAGGCACCAGTTTGAGGGTTACCGCTGTACGCCGCGCACTGCGCGCTGCCATCTAGCCCGAAGCTGTTGGCCACCAGTTGCGGCCAGACGGGGTAACCCGCAGCCGGGTCGCTGGCTTTTTGAATCGTGAACTTCATGCCGCCAAATGTGCCCACATCCGCCAGGCTGTCTCCGGCCACAGTGATGCTGCTGATGGCGACTTTGGGGCCAACGGGGTCGCCGCCGCCACAGCCGAACAGGCTGGCGCTGGCGAGGGCTAGGGCGGCCCATGCATGTTTGCTTCGAGGGGTCACGGGATCTCCTTTTTTGTCTTGGACAAGCTTAGGCTGCAAGCCTGAGGCTGGGCAACTGGTGTTTTCCCTGCCATGCCTTGTGGTGCCTGGGGCCTGCGCTGGCGTTTATCTCGCCAGCGACAAGAGCAGGGCCCTGGCCCCGCCACAATGCGCGCTGACCACAGAGTTGGAGATAGACATGAGCAACACCGTACACAAGCTGTTTGACTTGACCGGCAAAACCGCCCTGATCACGGGAGGCTCGCGCGGTCTGGGCCTGCAAATGGCGCACGCGCTGGGCGAGGCGGGCGCGCGTATCATGATTTCGGCGCGCAAGCCCGATGAGCTGGAGCACGCCACGCAGCAGCTGCAAGCCGCCGGCATCGATGCGCGTTGGGTCGCGGCGGATTGCGCACAGCCCGATGACATTGCGCGTTTGGTCAGTGAGACCACGCAGCGCATGGGCGATATTGATATCTTGATCAACAACGCGGGTGCCTCTTGGGGGGCCCCAGCCGAAGAACACCCCCTGGAAGCCTGGGACAAGGTGATGAACCTGAACATCCGGGGTTATTTTTTGCTCAGCCAGGCGGTGGCCAATGCCGGCATGTTGGCGCGTGGTGGCAGCATCATCAACATCGCCTCGATCGCCGGTTTGGGTGGCAACCCCGAGGGCATGAAGACCATTGCCTACAACACGTCCAAGGGTGCGGTGATTACTTTCACGGAAACGCTGGCGGCTGAGTGGGGCCCGCGTGGCATCCGCGTCAATGCAATTTGCCCAGGCTTTTTCCACACCAAGATGGCCAATGGTTTGATCGCGCAGTTGGGCGAAGACAAGATGAAAGCCGGCGCCCCCTTGCGCCGACTGGGCGACGACGAAGACCTCAAAGGCTTGACCCTGTTGTTTGCCAGCCCGGCGGGTAAACACATCACTGGCCAATGGGTCGCGGTGGATGGCGGTGTCAGCGCGGTGTTGGCGGCAGCATGAGCGCGTCGACCCCTGGCGGGCAAGCTGTTGCGCCCATTCCTTTTCCGCGCAAGATCCCTTTCATCAACATGCTCGGCATCGAGTTGCTGCACTTTGGCGGTGGCGAGGCCCAACTGCGACTGACGCCCGGGGACGAGCACGGCAACTCTTTTGGCGTGGTGCACGGCGGCGCCTTGATGACGTTGTTGGATGTGACCATGGCCCACGCGGCGCGCAGCGCCGAAGCTGAGGACATGGGTTGCATCACCATTGAGATGAAGACTTCATTCATGCGCGGCGCGCAAGGCCCCATTGTCTGCACCGGCAAGCTGCAGCACCGCACCCGATCCTTGGCTTTTGTCGAGGCCACCATTCACAACGCCGAGGGCGAGGCTTGCTGCCACGCCACGGGCACATTCAAAGTCCTCAAGCGCAAGACCGGCAGCGATTGATCTGCCGTTGCGCCACAACATCCACAGGAGACCACCATGCCCATGAACAAACAATTGATTTTGGCCTCACGTCCGAGCGGCGAGGCCAGTGTCGACAACTTCGCGCTGCGTCAGCAGGAAACGCCCGCATTGCAAGACGGTCAAGTATTGGTGCGCCACCATTACATGAGCCTTGATCCGTACATGCGCGGCCGCATGAACGACGCCAAGAGCTACGCCGTGCCCCAGCCTTTGAACGAGGTCATGGTCGGTGGCACGGTGGGTGAGGTGGTCGAGAGCCGCCACGCCAAGTTCAGCGTTGGCGACAGTGTGGTCGGCATGGGCGGCTGGCAAGAGTACAGCGTGGTCGATGGCGATGCGCCGGGCATGCTGCGCAAGGTGGACACGACCCACGTGCCGCTGAGCCACTACCTCGGCGCGGTGGGCATGCCGGGGGTGACCGCTTGGTATGGCTTGACGCAAATCATCGCGCCCAAGGCGGGCGAAACGGTGACGGTGAGTGCCGCCAGCGGGGCGGTGGGCAGTGCCTATGGCGCCTTGGCCAAGGCGCGTGGTTGTCGCGTGGTCGGCATCGCGGGTGGCCCAGAAAAGTGTGCTTATGTCGTGAATGAGCTGGGCTTTGACGCCTGCATCGACTACAAGGAACACAGCGACTATTTGTCACTGAGCAAAGCCTTGCGTCAAGCCTGCCCAGACGGCATCGACGGGCATTTTGAAAACGTCGGTGGCATGGTCTTGGACGCCGTGTTGTTGCGCACCAATGCCTTTGCACGCATCGCGGTGTGCGGCATGATCGCTGGCTACGACGGCCAGCCGCTGCCCATGGTCAACCCTTCACTGATTTTGATCAACCGCATCAAGGTTGAAGGCTTCATCGTCAGCGAGCACATGGAGCTGTGGCCGCAAGCCCTGGCCGAGTTGGGCGCCTTGGTGGGCAGCGGCAAGCTGCGCCCGCGCGAGACGGTGGCCCAAGGTTTGGAGAGTGCGCCCGAAGCGTTTTTGGGTCTGCTCAAAGGCAAGAACTTTGGTAAGCAACTGGTCAAGTTGATCTGAGGGGAGACAAGCGATGTTGAACAACTGGCAAGGCAAGACGGCGGTGCTCACGGGCGCCGGTTCGGGGTTTGGTTTGGAGTGCGCGCGCATCGGCGCGGCGCGGGGCATGAACTTGGTGTTGGTCGATGTGCAAGCCGATGCGCTGGCCGCAGCCGAGTCTGAATTGACGGCAGCGGGTGCTGAAGTGTTGGCGCTGCGTGTCGATGTGTCCAATGCGGCGCAAATGGAAGACTTGGCGCAGCAAGTGCAGGCGCGCTTTGGGGCGCCGCACTTTGTGTTCAACAACGCGGG
>JALRFN010000222.1 GCA_023268425.1 Burkholderiaceae bacterium
GGCCGATTTGGCGGCGGGTTCTTGGGTGCAGCCGACCATTTGGACCGGTCTGCCCGAAACCGCGTCAGTGGTCACCGAAGAGATCTTCGGCCCCTGCTGCCACATCCGCGCGTTTGACAGCGAAGAGGAAGTCATCGCCCTGACCAACGCCAACCGCTATGGCTTGTCGACCACGATTTGGACCGAAAACCTCAAGTGTGCGCACCGCATGGCGGCAGACATTGAGGTCGGCATCACTTGGGTTAACAGCTGGTTCTTGCGCGACCTGCGCACGCCGTTTGGCGGCAGCAAACAAAGCGGCATTGGCCGCGAAGGGGGTGTGCACTCGTTGGAGTTCTACACCGAGATGCGCAACGTGTGCATCAAGCTTTGATGTCTTGAGACGAAAGGACAGGTCCATGGATCAATCCACCATCACCGCCTGCGGTGACGAGTTGTACGACGCCTGGCGTGAGCGCCGGGTGTTGGCCCCCTTACGCGAGCGCTTTGAAGGCATTCGCGTCGAAGACGCCTACGCGATTCAGTTGCGCATGATTGAGCGCCGCGTCGCCGCGGGTGAAACCATCATCGGCAAAAAGATTGGCGTCACCAGCAAGCCCGTGCAAGACATGTTGGGCGTCTACGAGCCGGACTTCGGCCAATTGACGTCCGGCATGGTGTGCCAAGAGGCCGACGGCATCGACCTGAACACGTTGATTCAGCCCAAGGCCGAGGCCGAGTTGGCCTTTGTGTTGGAGCGCGACTTGATTGGCCCGGGCATCACGGCCACCGACGTGATTCGCGCCACGGCTTATGTGACCCCGTGTTTTGAAATCGTCGATTCGCGCATCCAAGACTCGAACATCCGCATCCAAGACACCGTGGCCGACAACGCCTCCTGCGGCGTGTTTGTGCTGGGCGACGTTAAAGGCGACCCGCGAAAGTTGGATTTGCAATTGGCCGGCATGACCCTGGTGCGCAATGGCGACTTGCACACCACCAGTGTGGGCGCTGCGGTTCAGGGCAACCCGATCAACGCCGTGGTCTGGTTGGCCAACACGCTGGGTCGTTTGGGCCTGCCGTTTCGCGCCGGTGAGGTGATTTTGTCGGGTTCGCAATCGCCGTTGCTTCCGGTGGTGGATGGTGACGATTTGGTGTGCACGATTGCCGGTTTGGGCAGCTGCCGTGCGCGCTTTCATGGAAAGGCCGCCGTATGAGCAATGACCTGTTGAGCATGGATGGGCAGTTGACGCCCGAGCAAGTCTCCACCTTGTGCGACCGGGTGTTTGTCGCGCAGCGCGACGCCACGGCCATCCCCAAGTTGACCGAAGACTTTCCGCAGATGACCCTGGGCGACGGCTACGCGGTGCAGCTGGAGCTGCTGCGCCGCCACCTGGCCGCAGGCCAGCGCCAAGTGGGCTGGAAAGCAGGCCTGACCTCCAAGGCCAAGATGGACCAAATGGGCGTTCGCGTGCCCAGCGTGGGCTGGTTGTTGGCCGACATGTTCCGCCCCGAGGCCTCGGTGATTCGCACCGATGATTTGGTGCACCCGCGAGTGGAATGCGAAGTGGCCTTTGTCACCAAAGCCGATTTGCGCGGCGCCAATGTGAGCCGCGAAGAGGTCTTGGCCGCGACCGATTTCGTCGTGCCAGCGGTCGAAATCATCGACTCGCGCTTCACCGGCTTCAAGTTTGACCTGCAAAGCGTGGTGGCCGACAACTCCTCATCGGCACGTTATGTGACTGGCGGACGGGCAGCCTTGGTCAGCGACGTGGACATTGCGAACTTGGGCGTGGTCATCGAGCAAAACGGTCACCCCGTGGCCATGGGCTCGTCCTCAGCGGTGGCGGGTCACCCTGCAGACGCGGTGGCGCTGGTGGTCAAGGTCTTGGACTCCTTGGGTTTGAGCCTGCCGGCTGGCAGCTTTGTCATGAGCGGCGGCATTACTGAGGCGATCGCCGTCAAACCGGGCGATCACATCGCCGCGCGCTTCCAAGCACTCGGCCATGTGGCCATGCATTTCTCTTGATTCAGGTGAACCGATGAAAAAAATCAAATGTGCACTGATCGGCTCGGGCAACATTGGCACCGACCTGATCTACAAAATTCAACGCAGCGCGGTCTTGGAGCCGGTGTGGATGGTGGGCATCGACCCCGAGTCCGAAGGCCTCAAGCGCGCCCGCGACATGGGCTTGAAAACCACGGCTGAGGGTGTCGACGGTTTGTTACCACACGTCGAGGCCGATGGGATCCAAATCGCGTTTGACGCGACCAGCGCCTATGTCCACGCGGAAAACAGCCGCAAGCTCAACGAGCTGGGCGTGCTGATGATCGACCTGACCCCGGCGGCCATTGGCCCGCTGTGCGTGCCGCCAGTGAACCTGCGCGAACACGCTGAAAAAGAAGAGATGAATGTCAACATGATCTCTTGCGCGGGCCAGGCAACCATCCCCATCGTGCACGCGGTCAGCCGCGTTCAATCGGTGGGCTACGCCGAGATCGTGGCCAGTCTGGCCTCCAAGTCGATCGGCCCTGGCACCCGCCACAACCTCGACGAATTCACCTACACCACTTCGAGCGCGATCGAACGCGTGGGCGGCGCACGCAAGGGCAAGGCCTTGGCGATCATCAACCCGGCTGAGCCACCGATGATCATGCGCAACACCATCCAGTGTTTGTGCGACGAGGAGCCAGACCAGGCGCGCATCACCGAATCGGTGATGGCCATGATTGGCGAGGTGCAAAAGTACGTACCGGGCTACAAGCTGGTCAACGGTCCCTTGTTCGACGGCAAGCGCGTGGCGGTGTTCATGCAAGTGGCCGGTTTGGGCGACTACTTGCCGACCTACGCGGGCAACCTGGACATCATGACCGCCGCCGCTTGCCGCACCGCCGAGATGTTTGCCCAGGAAATCCTGGCCGGCACCATCACCCTGAAGCCCACGGCCCCAGCGGCCGCGTGAGGAGCAAGTCATGAGCACAGCAGTGAAGGGCCGCACGGTCTTGATCCA
>JALRFN010000268.1 GCA_023268425.1 Burkholderiaceae bacterium
CCTGCCCCGGCAACTGGCATGGGTAGAGGGTATGGTCAAATGAGTAAAGAACTTATATTCTTTTTCACTTTGTTGTATAGAAAATACGTTTACATCATTGATTGTCTTGATTTTTGGCCTTGGTGCGCCCCTGTTGCGGTGTTGGGGTAGGCGGTTCTGGGTGGATCGTGGCATTGCTCCTCATTCGCAAAAATTTCATATAGGAATTGTGCTAGACTCGCTTCCTATATGAAATCTCGGATGGTTTTTGAGTTGGCAGCCGATGAGGCACAAATGCAGTGTTTGCGCGATATGCAGTGTTTGTTTGCGCGGGCATGCAACGCGTTGGCGCCGGTTGTGCAGGCTCAACGCTTGTGGCACCGCGTGGCTTTGCATCACGCTCAATACCACGCCTTGCGTGCGCAGTTCCCAGAGCTGGGTTCGCAGTTGGTCTGCAATGTGATTTATGCGGTGTCCAAGTCGGCGCGGGTGTTGTTTCAGTCGCCGCAAAGCCCGTTTTATCTTGCGCGCTTGGGTGACAAGCCGCTGCCTTTGATGCGGTTTTCAGATGACAGCCCGGTTTACTTTGATCGTCACACGTTGAGTTTGAAGGCGGGTCGTTTGTCGATGTTTACTTTGGATGGGCGCATGAAGTTTGATTTGCCGATCTCGGCCAAGCAAGAAGCGTACTTGCAGCAAGTCAAGCTCAGCGAAGTGTTGTTGTCAGGCACGCCTCAACAAGGCTATCGCTTGACCTTTGTGTGTGTGCCGCAAGGCGCGCCGTCGGTGCGCCTTGCTTCGCGCACGGCGAACGCCGAGTCGGTGCCCGAGCACGTGGCCTTGGAGGATGTAAAGTGAAAGCGCAAGCGAAAGTGTCGGAGTTGCGCCAAGCGCTTATGGCCACTGCGCCTAAGGGTTGGCTGGCCTTGTTGTTTGGCGGCGTGGCGAGTTTGTTGATGTTGGCGCCATCGGTGTACATGCTGGAGGTCTATGACCGAGTGGTCAACAGCCGCGACCATGTGACGCTGGTGATGTTAACGGTCCTGGTGCTGGGGGCCTTCATCACGATGCAGGTCTTGGAGTGGGTGCGCAGCGAGGTCTTGCGTGAGGGCGCAGAGCAGTTTGACCGCACCCTGTCCAATCGCGTGTTTGGTGCCATGTTCACGGCGCGCATCCGCCAGCAAGCGGGTGGCACGACACAGGTGATGCAGGATTTGCGGACATTGCGCGAGTTTTTCTACTCGGGTGTGCCTGCGGCTTTGGTGGATATCCCGGCAGCGTTCGTGTTTTTGCTTGTGGTGTTTTGGGCATCGCCGGTTTTGGGTTGGGTGACGGTCATGGTGGGGTTGCTTCAAGCCCTGTTGGCGCGAATGAACGAGCGACGTACACAACCGCCGCTCAAGCGTGCCAACGACATGGCTGCGGCGTCGCGTCAGTACGCCGAGGCTGCCATGACCAATGCCGAGGTGGTGGAGTCCATGGGCATGTTGGGAGCCTTGCGCCAGCAATGGCTGAAGCGGCAACAGGCGTTTTTGGATTTACAGGCCCAGGCCTCAGATGCAGCTGGCCGGTACCAATCAATGTCCAAAATGGTGCAGTTGGTGATGGGCTCTTTGTTGTTGGGTTTGGGCGCGTATTTGTTGCTGCGCGGTGAGCTCAATGGGGGCTCAGGCATGATGATCGTGGCCTCTATTCTGGGTGGCCGCGTGTTGGCGCCTATCACCGCTTTGATTGGTCAGTGGCGCCTGGTGGTGAACTTTCGTGACGCTTGGGGGCGTTTGGAGCGCTTGTTACAAGACGTGCCGTTGGACCCGCGGGGCATGCCCTTGCCCCCGCCTAAGGGGCAGCTGACCGTGGAGGGGGTGATTGCCATGTCGCCGGGGCGCCAGCAGACTTTGCTGCGCGGTGTGCAGTTCCAGCTGGCGCCGGGGGAGGTCTTGGCTGTTGTGGGTCCGTCGGCCTCAGGTAAGACCACTTTGGCGCGCTTGTTGGTCGGAGTGTGGCCTTCGATGGGCGGCAAGGTGCGTTTGGACGGCGCTGATGTGTACACCTGGAGCAAAGACGAGTTGGGCCCCTATGTTGGCTATTTGCCGCAAGGTGTGGAGTTGATCGATGGCACCGTGGCCGAAAACATTGCCCGCTTCGCGCAGCCAGACATGGAGCGCGTGCGCCAAGCCGTGAAATCGGTGGGTTTGGATGAATTGATCGAGGCGTTGCCGAACGGATATGACACGTTGTTGGGCCGCAGTGGACACATGTTGTCAGGCGGCCAGCGCCAACGTTTGGGCCTCGCGCGAGCGCTGTACGGCCAGCCATCCTTAGTGGTTTTGGATGAACCCAATTCAAGTTTGGATGAGGCTGGGGATGCTGCGCTGGCGTTGGCCATCGCGCAGTTGAAAGTGATGGGCACCACGTTCGTGGTCATTACGCATCGCACCAGTGTTTTGAAAGTGGCCGACAAGATGTTGGTTTTGAAAGATGGCCAGCAGCAGCATTTCGGCGCGACGGCTGATGTGATGAATGCTTTGCGTAATGCACAGGCCGCACCCACCTCAGTAGCTATGCCTGCTGCGCCAAGTTTGATCAGCCCACAGGTGAAAAACACATGAACGCACAACAGACTTCTAGTCCGGAGCCGCAACGGCGCTCGCGGGAGTTGGCCAAGGTCTTGGGCAGTTTCAAGAGTGAATTTGTGGTGGTGGGCATCTTCAGCTTTGTGTCGAACTTGCTGATGCTGGCGCCGACGCTGTATATGTTGCAGGTGTATGACCGTGTGTTGCACAGCGGCAGCGAGCTGACTTTGTTGGTGGTGTCGTTGTTGACCTTGTTTTTGTTTGGCGTGTTGTCGATTTCTGACTGGTCGCGCAGCCGCGTTTTGGTGCGTGCGGGTGTACGCTTGGATGAGCTGTTGGGCAACCGCTTGTTCGATGCCAGTTTTAGAAACAGCCTGAGCGCACGCGGGCGGCCGGGCTTCGCGGCGTTCAGCGACCTGACAGAGTTGCGCCAGTTTCTCACCGGCAACGGCATTTTTGCTCTTTTCGATATGCCGTGGACACCGATTTACATCGGCGTCTTATTTTTACTGCACCCCATGCTGGGCGTCTTGGCGGTCGTGTTTGCGTTGATTCAAGCGGTGGTCGCTGCGTGGGGTCATAGCGGAACGATGGGGCCGACGCGGGAGGCTTCTGAGGCCATGGCCAAGTCGAATGCATTCATGCAGATGAAGTTGCGCAATGCCGAAGTCATTGAGTCAATGGGCATGCTGGGCAACCTCAGGAAGCTGTGGTTCGACAAAAGCGGCGACGCGTTAAAGCAAAACGCGGTGGCTTTGCGCCGCTCGACTGCGGTGGCTTCAGTGTCTAAGTTTCTGCGTTACTCGATGCAGTCACTGACTTTGGGTGCAGGGGCTTTGTTGGTCATCGATGGTCAGTTGAGCGCGGGCGGCATGATCGCAGCCAACGTGTTGATGTCGCGCGCGTTGGCCCCGCTGGATTTGTTGGTGGCCTCGTGGAAGGGCATGTTGTCTTCTTGGCAAGCTTACGGCCGGATGGAAGAGGTATTGGCCGCAGACCGAGGCACATCGCTTGAGCAAGACCATGGCCGTCCGGCTGGAGACTTGGTCCTGCGCAATGTGAGTGCACGTGTCGAAGGCCGCGAGACGCTGATTTTGCGTGACATCAACTTAACGGTTGGCGCAGGTCGCGTAACAGTGGTGTTGGGTCCATCGGGTTCTGGTAAGTCAACTTTGGCACGGGTCATGTTGGGCATTTGGCCGCAGGTAGATGGCGAGGTGACCTGGGCGGGGGTGCCGATCAAAAACTGGTCGCGCGAGGCACTTGGTGCGCATGTGGGTTATTTGCCGCAAGACATTGAGCTGTTTGACGGCACGATTGCCGACAACATTGCACGTTTGGGCAACGTGGAACCCGAGCGCGTGATTCGAGCCGCTCAAATGACAGGTTTGCACGACATGATTTTGCGGTTTCCCAAGGGCTATGACACGCCCATTGGTGAGGCCGGCGGCTTGCTGTCTGGCGGGCAACGCCAGCGTATCGGCCTGGCGCGTGCGATTTATGGCGTGCCTGCTTTGGTGATCTTGGATGAGCCCAATGCCAATTTGGATGACGTGGGTGAGCGCGCGTTGGCGCAGGCTGTCGACGCCCTGCGCCAACAAGGCTCGAGCGTGGTGTTGATCAGTCACCGTCCCAGCGTGTTAGGGGTTGCGGATGACGTCGTTTTGCTGAAGGCGGGTGCCTTGGTCGAGCAAGGGCCGAGAGATCAGGTGTTGGCCACGCTCAAACAGCAGCAAGGTGCCTTGCCTGCAGCCACGCAAACTTGAGACCCAAGACAGGGTTCGTGCAGCGATAGATTCGGAGTTGAGAACATGACGACATCACAGGAAATGATTCCCGCCTCGGCGGCGACAGACACGAAACGGGCATCGCGCTTGGGCTTGTGGGCCTTGGGCTTGGCGTTCGGTGGCTTTTTGGTTTGGGCCGCTCTGGCCCCGCTTGATGAAGGCGTGCCGACGGTTGGTCAAGTGGCGTTGGATACCAATCGCAAAACTGTGCAGCACTTGCGCGGCGGTATGGTGGCCAGTTTGCATGTGCGCGAAGGACAAGTGGTTAAAGCGGGCGATGAGTTGCTGCGGATTGATGACGCGCTGACTAGGGCTGACTATGAGGCAATTCGCCAGCGCTATTTGGGTTTGCGGGTGATGCAGGGGCGTTTGCGTGCGGAGCAAGCTGGTCAAACGGTGATCGCGTTTCATGCCGACGTTGAAGCGGCAAAAGGTGACCCAACGGTGCGCAAGCAAATGGATACCCAGCAGCAGTTGCTGATGGCGCGTCGACACGCTCTGGAGACAGACTTGAGGATTCTGAGCGAGAGTGTCAGCGGTCAGGAAGCAGACATCGTCGCAGCACGTGCGGTGTTGAGCAGTCGGCGAGCACAAATTGGCAGCTTGCAGCAAGACATTGACAGCATCAAACCTTTGGTCGACGAGGGTTATGCGCCGCGCACACGATTGACAGAAATGCAGCGCCAGTTGGCAGACTTGCACGCTGCGGAGTCTCAAATCAAAGGGAATGAGTCGCGGGCCTTGAGTTCGATTTCAGAACTGAAACAACGTATGCGCGCCCGTGAGCAGGAGTACAAGCGTGACATCGAATCGCAGTTGGCGGATGTCGAGCGTGAAGTGTTCGCCGATGAGCAAAAGTATGCGGCGGCGCGCGATGAGTTGAACCGCACGGCGGTGCAGGCGCCAGTTGATGGACAAGTCATTGGCTTGAGTGTGCATTCGGTGGGTGCGGTGATTCAGGCGGGGCAAAAGCTTATGGATATCGTTCCTGAAAACCAAAGTCTGGTGGTCGAGGCGCACGTCCCACCCAATCTCATTGATAAGGTGCACGCCGGCATGTTGGCCGACGTGCGGTTTGCGACGTTTGCCGATGCCCCGCAATTGGTGGTGGAGGGACGTGTTGATTCGGTCTCCGGTGATTTGCTGCAAGACCCGGAGCACCGAACCAGCTATTACTTGGCCCGTTTGGCCGTCACTTCTGTTGGCATGGAGAAACTTGCTGGGCGACGCTTGCAGCCTGGCATGCCTGCAGACATCGTGATCAAAACAGGTCAGCGCAGCATGTTGACTTATTTGTTGCATCCCTTGCTGCGTCGTGTGGCGGCGTCACTGAAGGAGTAAGTCATGGACCTTCGCATTCGTTTGAGCATGGGCGCGTTGGCGTTGGGCCTGTCGTGCGCGCAAGCTATGGACTTGCGCCAAGCGTATGAGGCAGCCTTGGCGCAGAGCCCCAACATTGAGGTGGCAAGAGAAGACGTCAAGAGCGTCGAAGAGTCTGTGGATATGGCCCGGGCGCAACTGAAGCCCAGCCTCAGCGCGGGGGTGAGTCGCGCAATGAATAATTTACAGCAGCACTCGGTCGACGTGTTTGGTCAGCAAACTTCGGGTGCGCGGCGCTATTTCAGCTACAACAAGGCCATCACGCTGCGTCAGCGCGTATTGAATTTGCCCAGTTGGCATAAGTTAGAGCAAGCGAAGTACCGGGTGGATGACGCACACGCCGTTTTGCAATACCGCCAAGATGGCTTGGCTTCTGACGTGGCTACGGCATATTTTGCGGTATTGTTGAGTCGCGATCAGGTCGAGCAAACGCAAGCAGATTTGCGCTTTTTTGAAGGTCAATTGCAGCAGGCGCAAAAGACCTTTGCCGCAGGCGTGGGCACCAAGACCGACGTCGACGAAGCCCGGGCGCGTTTGGATATGGGAAGAGTGAAATTGCTCGCGGCCCAAGAGGGGCTGGCCTATAACGTTCAGTCGCTGCAGGCCATGATGGATGACGCGGTCGGGGATTTGTTGGCTTTGGATGTGCAAGCCATGCGCCACGGCGTGCAGGAAGATCACTCGGCTCAAGATTGGGTGGATTGGGCATTTCAGCGCAGCCCAGAGGTGAAGGCGTTGAGTGCACGTGTAGACATTGCCCGGCAAGAGGCCCAGGCCATCGACACAGGGCGCTACCCGACGTTGGATTTGATCGCACAGTTGAGCCACAGCGGAAGTGAAAATGTCACCAGCGTGGACTCGAGTTATCGCAATCGCCAAATTCAGTTGCAGTTGAACGTGCCGATCTACAGCGGCGGCTACCAATCCGCCGCGGAGCGACAGGCGGCGGCGGGTGTGCGCAAGGCGCTGGAGCAGTTGGATGCTTTGAAGCGTGATTTGCGCTTGCGGGTGCTCAAGGCACACAAGACCGTGTTGGAGGGGCTGGCGCGCATTCAAGCCTTTGAGACCGCGGTGGCGTCGAGCCAATCTGCCTTGTATTCGACGACCAAGTCGTTTGAGGCAGGACTGCGCAACCGCATCGACATTTTGAACGCACGCTCGCAGTTGGCGCAAGCTCAGCGCAACCTCTCTGAGGCGCGTTATGACTATGTTACGGCGTACATCCAATTGAACGTTTTGTCGGGCGCCGACATGCCTGCACTGATCGATCGCTTGAATGTTTGGTTGCACTGAGGTGCATCGTGTGAATTGACCCGGATCTACTAGACACTTTCGAGTCGCGCCAACACGCGTAGTCATCGACAACTGTCGAGATGCATCCAACCCAATCAAGTACAACCCCCACCACACCACGTTGTGTGCTGACTTGCTCTGTCTAACATGTGTGCGTGACGGCCTCGCACGGTGAGCGGAAGACAATGTGGACGGGCGGTGATTGGAAAAAACCCGCTGAGACGCAAGGCTGCAGCGGGTTTTTTAGAGCGCGTGTGCCGATTACTCCAAGGCTTTGGTGATGTCTTCCACCACCTTCTTGCCGTCACCAAACACCATCATGGTTTTGTCCATGTAGAACAACTCGTTGTCCAAGCCGGCGTAGCCTGCGGCCAGCACAACCACTGCCAGTTGGCGCAACCCGACCTCCCGTCTCGGAAGC
>JALRFN010000292.1 GCA_023268425.1 Burkholderiaceae bacterium
AGTTACCGGCTGCGCGACAAGCGCCGCAGCGGCCTTCTGCAGAAGGCCGCTGCCCCCACCCCGATCACATCAGAGAGTTGATTAACCCAGGGGGTCAATTCCATATGTCGTCAGGGGGTCAAATCTTCGTGTCGCTTGACAGGTGCCGGTGGGCGTCACGTTCAGCCTGGGTCATTTCGGTAGTGGACTTGCTGCACCATTGCTGTGTGATGCCCTTGCGCCAGCAACCAAAGGAACCCGCCGGGATGCCGTCCAAGTGCAGGACATACCAGCCGGAATCATCACTAGATTTGCCGCTGCTGCTGAATCGGTGCAGCTTGCCGTCACCGTGGATTTCACTCGGAGGGGTCAAGCCAGAGGCCAGGATCGCTACGCGGAATCGTTCGACGAGGTCAGTCATTACACCCGCCCTCCAATTTGCACCATGAACAGCGCCGCGCCGTACAGGATGGGTAGATAGCGCGCCAGTCCCCAGCACTTCGCACAACTGTGTCGCCCGCGTACTCAGTTCGGTGTAGTGTGTCGCAAGATAGCGTTAACACCGCCGGCAGCATGCTGGACGATGTGCCATAACCCTGTCCCGGGGTCAAACCCTTAAGGTTGATCCCGCTTACTGCCTTGGGTTTTCCGTACCCAGTGGGCACTGCATTTGAGGTTTGGTTAATCACTATCACCGCCCCTCAAACAGTCGCTAGCAATTCGATACGCTTGGCGTGCATTCGGTTTACCAGTTCGCGTATTTCGCTGTCCGCCTTGCCCGCGATACGCGCTGCGCACAATGTTCGTACTTCATCATCCGGCCAGCCTACAGACCGCTGTCCAATGGACACGGGCTTAGTCCAAAGCCCATCACGGATCAGGTTGTAGATTGATGCGTTGGAACGGTAACCCGCTTCAGCTTTACAGGTTTCAATACGCCAAATAGCCATCTTTGCCCATCTTTCATCGGCCTTGTCTGCCGTTGTGTCGATGGTTTATCGTATTGACGCTAGAAAAGAAATCGCGACATCTTGTGTCACGACTTGTCGTTGACTTTCGGCGGTCTTCCTACCTCTTTTATGTAACGCTCAAGCATCCGACTTTCACGGAACCACTTTTTTTCAAGCGCAATCAACGCCGCTTTACTCGACTTGCCTTGCCGCAACAAATCCTCAAATTCAGCTTTCAACTCGAATTTCCTAACTAGCTCCCAGTCATCATCAGCACAAAAATATCCGGTGTCAGCAAAACATCTCAGCAAGTCCAAAAGTGGAGCGGGATCATTCGCGTCAGCGTAAGGGTACAGATCACCCTGGTAGTTGGCGTACAACACCCCATCAGGCTCTGAGGCAGCCTCCTCGTAAAGTCCCACCCAATGCCGCGCAATATCACGAGCCTCTTCACTACCAGATCGGCCCCTATTGCGTTTCCCTTTGATTCCCATAGACGCCTCCGAAATGAAATAAGGTGGCGGATACCCGATGAATGCGTTGCCGCTATGCTCGTTTGAGTTTGAGTACCTTTGAGTCCCCCGCTGCCAGTTGATCCAAGTAGTCAGCCCAACGTTGCATCATTGCCTGACGTTGCTTCAGATAAGTAGTGCGGTTATAAGCGCGTCCGTTGGCGTCACGAACAGCGTGTGCCAATTGAGCCTCAATGACTAATGGATCAAATTCCAGCACTTCATCGAGTAAGGTCCTGGCGGTTGCCCTGAAACCATGAACGGTTTGCACGGCTGACCCATAGCCAAGTGTCTGTAGGGCGGCGCGTAGTGTGTTGTCACTGATTGGAATCGTTCTGGATTTTTCACCTGGAAAGAGCAAGTTGCCATTACCTGTCAAATAGTGAAGATCGCGCAGTATTTCCACAGCTTGTGTCGGCAGAGGAACTAAATGCGGCTCACCAAATTCCTTGCCATCGCGATTGCGCTTCATGCGTTTGGCCTGAATAGTCCACAGCGCGTTGTCTAAATCAAATTCAGACCATTCAGCTGCGCGCAGTTCGGTCGGACGTTGAAACAGCATGGGTGCCAGTTGCAGGGCTGCGCGAACCACTAGACCACCTTTGTAGCTGCGAATGGCGCGCATCAGTTCCCCGAATTTGACTGGGTCGGTGATGGCTGCGAAGTGATGCCCCCTATGTGGTGTCAGAGCGCCTTTCAAGTCAATGGCGATATTTCGTTGGGCGCGCCCGGTTGCGACGGCAAAACCAAAGACCGCTCGTGCGGTGGACAAAACACGGTGCGCCACATCGAGTGAACCTCGCGCCTCGACTTTGCGAACGTGTATCAGTAGCTCCACCGGCTCAATTTCCCCGGCGCGTCGTTTGCCCAACCAGGGCAGTAAATCCTTCTCAAGATTGCGCAGTTCGCGGGTCTGGTGGTGCCCACTCCACTGGGGTGACTTCTGGTTGTACCACTCGCGGGCCACATGCTCGAAAGTCTCGCCTTCGCTCACAGCCTGTTTGATTTTTTCCAGCTTACGCGCCTGAATCGGGTTGACTCCATCGGCTTTTTGTACCTTGGCCGCATCGCGTGCACGGCGTGCGGCAGTCAGACCGACTGCGGGATAACTACCCAGCGCAAGGCGAGTTTCCTTGCCATCAATGTAGAGTTTTTGGAACCACCGCTTGCGACCGTTGGGGCTGATTTCAAGATAAAGCCCCCCAGAATCGGTCAAGCGGACACGCTTTTTTTCTGGTGGGCAATTGGCATTTCGGCATTGTGCGTCGGTCAGCATGGTGTTTTCTCCGGTGGCATATTCCCCGATTTCCCCAAATTCGAAGTCTTGTGCCCCGCTATGTTCCCCGCACTTCAAATGCCTGTCAATGGCCTTCCTTGTCTCTTGCTGGATTGAATGGCGTTGATTTTCCATAGAAAAAGGCCGCTAGGTGGTTATTCCTAGCGGCCTTTACATGACCGGGTGGTCGGGGTGAGAGGATTCGAACCTCCGGCCTCTACGTCCCGAACGTAGCGCTCTACCAGGCTAAGCTACACCCCGCAACCAAGCGCCGAATTCTAGCACCATGGCCCGCCTCCAACGGCGGTGCTTGGCTGTCATCTAGATGCCAGGGTAGGCGTGGTTTGCCGCCAACAATCGCCAGCTTGAACACAGGCCTCATGGGGCCAAAAGGAGACGACATGGTGCAGCGTTTGCAAGACAAGGTGGTGGTGTTGACAGGGGCGAGTCGCGGCATTGGTGCCGACATGGCGCGCACGTTTGCCCAGGAAGGCGCGCGCTTGGTTTTGTTGGCGACGCGCGTGGAAACGGTTGCCGGCTTGGCTTCGGATTTGGGGCTGGGTGCGGACCGAGCTTTGCCGTTGGCGTTGGATGTGCGCGACGAGGCCGCGTGTCATGCGGCGATCGATGCGGTGGTCGCCCATTGGGGGCGCGTTGATGCTTTGGTCAACAACGCTGGGATATACATGGGCAAGGCCTTCCAAGACTACAGCCATGCTGACTTTCAAGCGGTGTTGGATGTGAATTTGTTTGGTGTGATTCACATGAGCCAAGCGGCCCTGCCTCACATGCGTGCGCAGGGTGCTGGGCGCATCATCAACATCGCCTCCAGCGCGGGCAAGTGGGGTTCGCGGCAGCAAAGTGCTTACAACATCAGCAAACACGCGGTGGTCGGTTTGACCCGCTGTTTGGCTTTGGAAACAGCGGCACAAGGCATCACGGTGAACGCCATTTGCCCTGGCTTTGTGCAAACCGACATGGTCGAGGCTTTGAAGACGGAGGTGGCCAAAGCCCAGGGTGTGGACGGCGACGCGATGCTTGCAGCGGCACTGACGCGGGTGCCCATGGGGCGGGTGTTGAATCCGTCTGAAATCAGTGGTCTGGCGGTTTATCTGGCCTCAGATGCGTCCTCGGGCATGACCGGCCAGTCGCTCTCGGTCGACGGGGGCATGGTTTTGGTTTGACGCCTGGCGCTCAGCTGCGTCGCGTCAACAGCGACGTGGCCAAAGCGCGCATGGCTTGCGTGTACGCGTTATCAGCGAGGTCCGCGATGGCGTCCAGAGCACGTTGGGCTTCTTGGCCCGCGATCTCGCGAGCTTGGGCCAAGCCACCGCTGTTTTGGATGATGGCGATCAGTTCAGCGAGGCTGTCAATTTCGCCTGCGGTGATGGCCTGTTTCAGCCTGGCGCGTTGCGAGTCGTTGGCCGTTTGCAGGGTGCAGATGATGGGCAGCGTGGCTTTGCCTTCGCGCAAATCGTCACCCAGGTTTTTGCCCAGTTCGTCGGCGTTGCCCTCGTAGTCCAGCACGTCATCAATGATTTGAAAGGCCGTGCCCAAGGCTTGGCCGTAAGTCGATAAAGCCTCTTCAATCGGCGCAGGCGCTTGCGCCAAGACAGCGGCCAAGCGCGACGACGCTTCGAATAACTTGGCGGTTTTGGAGCGGATGACGCGCAGGTAGTCAGCTTCGCTGAGCTCGGCGTCGCGCATGTGCATCAATTGCAACACTTCGCCTTCGGCAATGACGTTGGTGGCATCGGCCAAAATTTGCATCACCCGCATGCTGTTCACGTCGACCATCATTTGGAAAGCGCGGGAATACAAAAAGTCGCCCACCAAGACGCTGGCGGCATTGCCGAACATCTCGTTGGCGGTCGAGCGACCCCGGCGCAAAGTCGATTCGTCGACCACGTCGTCGTGCAGCAAAGTCGCGGTGTGGATGAACTCGACCACCGCCGCCAAAGTGTGTCGATGTGGGTGATTACTTTCAATGGCACCGCTGGCCAGCAACAACAATACGGGGCGCAAGCGCTTGCCGCCGCTGCTGATGATGTAGCGCGCCACTTGGCCAACCAGCGGCACTTCGCTGCTGAGTCGCTCGTCAATGACCCGGTCGACGGCTTGCATGTCGGCGTGGACGAGGGCGATGGGGTCAAGCGTGGGGGTCGGGCTCACGGTGCGGGTGGTTTGGGCGAAATGAGCATTATAGAAACGCATCGGTGATCATTTCGAGGCTGATGTCGCACCTCGCGTCTCGCCCCCCAGCACCGCTCGACGTTTCGTTGATCGCTAAGACAGGGGTCAAGCTTGGTTGAAGCAGTTACGCCCACATGGTAGAATCGCGGGCTTGGTCAATGGTGGCCAAGGTTTGTTTTTTGAGGTTGTCCATATGTACGCGGTCATAAAAACCGGCGGCAAGCAATATCGCGTTGTCGTTGGCGAGAAGATCAAAGTAGAACAGATTGCTGCGGACGTGGACCAAGAGATTGTGATTGACCAAGTTCTGGCTGTCGGTGAAGGCAGTGAGATCAAGGTTGGCGCGCCCTTGGTTGACGGTGCAGAAGTGAAGGCCAAAGTGGTGTCCCACGGCCGTGGTGAAAAGGTTCGCATTTTCAAAATGCGTCGCCGCAAGCACTACCAAAAGCGCCAAGGCCATCGCCAGAACTACACCGAGCTGGAAATCAGCGCGATCAACGCTTAAGGAGTAAAGCACCATGGCACATAAGAAAGGCGGCGGCTCAACGCGAAATGGCCGCGATTCCAAGCCCAAGATGTTGGGTGTGAAGGCTTTTGGCGGTGAGCTGGTCACAGCTGGTTCCATCATCGTGCGTCAGCGTGGTACCCGTTTCCATGCCGGCAGCAACGTGGGCATGGGCCGCGATCACAGCTTGTTCGCGACGGTCGACGGCCACGTGGCTTTCGAAGTCAAAGGCCCGCTGAAGCGTCAAACCGTGAACATCGTTCCGGTGCAATAAGTCCTCAGGGCTTGTTGATCACGAACAAAAGGCCCGTCTCGACGGGCCTTTTGTTATTGGAAACGGCAGGCCTAGGCTTGCCTGAATAGAAATTTTTCAGTGAACACCCAATCTCCTGCCTGGCTGGGGTCAGTGGTTTTTACAATCTGAACATGAAATTCGTAGACGAAGCGACGATTGAAGTGGCCGCAGGCGACGGCGGGAATGGCTGCGCGTCGTTTCGCCACGAAAAGTACAAAGAGTTTGGCGGTCCCGATGGCGGGGACGGGGGCCGGGGGGGCCATGTGTGGGCTTACGTTGACCCCAACATGAACACCTTGATTGACTATCGCTACCAGCGCAAATTCGAAGCCAAGCGCGGCCAACACGGCATGGGCTCCGACATGTACGGCGCCAAAGGCGACGACGTGGTGTTGAACCTGCCCGTGGGTACGGAGATTTACGACGAAGAAACTGGCGACTTGCTGTTTGAGCTGTTGACCCCCGGTGAACGGGTGCTGATCGCCAAAGGCGGTGACGGCGGCTTTGGCAATTTGCACTACAAGAGTTCCACCAATCGGGCGCCGCGTCAAAAGACCATGGGCCACGCGGGCGAGAAACGCGCAGTGCGGCTGGAACTCAAGGTCTTGGCCGACGTGGGCTTGTTGGGCATGCCCAATGCCGGCAAGTCCACGCTGATTGCTTCCGTCTCCAACGCGCGCCCCAAGATCGCGGACTACCCGTTCACGACGCTGTATCCCAATTTGGGCGTGGTGCGTGTGGCGCCCGAAAAAAGCTTTGTGATTGCCGACGTGCCGGGCTTGATTGAGGGCGCCTCAGAAGGTGCGGGATTGGGGCACCAGTTTTTGCGCCATTTGCAGCGCACGCGCTTGCTCTTGCATTTGGTCGATGTCGCACCGTTCGATGAGAGCGTCGACCCCGTCCAGCAGGCCAAGGCCATCGTCGCAGAGTTGAAAAAATACGACGCCGAGCTTTACGCTAAACCGAGGTGGTTGGTGCTGAACAAGCTGGACATGGTGCCTGAGAACGAGCGCGAAGCGCTGGTGGCCGACATCAAAAAACGGCTGCGCTTCAAAGGGCCGGTGTACGCGATTTCTGCCTTGGCGCGGCAAGGTTTGGAAACCTTGATGCTGGACGTGTACGAGGCCATTGCCCAGGTGCAAAAAGCCGAACAGCCGCCTGAGCCTGCTGATGTGGACCGTCGATTTGACCCGCGCTTCGAACAGACGAAATAACCTTTCTCTTGAGATCTACCCATGAGCCACTCTGATTTGATGCGTCACGCCAAGCGCGTGGTGGTGAAGGTCGGGTCGAGTTTGGTCACCAACGACGGGCGCGGCTTGGATGAGCAGGCCATTGCCCAATGGTCGGCCCAGCTCGCGGCCATGGTGCGCAGCGGCAAAGAGGTGGTCATGGTCAGCAGTGGTGCGGTGGCCGAAGGCATGAAGCGCTTGGGTTGGGCCACGCGACCCAAAGCCTTGCACGATTTGCAAGCGGCTGCGGCTGTAGGCCAAATGGGTTTGGTCCACATGTACGAAAGCAAATTGCGTGAGCATGGCGTGGCCAGCGCACAGGTCTTGTTGACCCACGCCGATTTGGCTGATCGCGAGCGTTATTTGAATGCGCGTTCCACCTTGGTGACGCTGCTTGATTTGAATGTCGTGCCCGTGATCAACGAAAACGACACCGTCGTCACCGATGAGATCAAGTTTGGTGACAACGACACCCTGGGTGCCTTGGTGGCCAATTTGATTGAAGCCGACGTGCTGATCATCTTGACCGATCAAACCGGCATGTACACCGCCGATCCGCGCCGAGACCCCAAAGCCGAGTTTCTGCATGTCGCGCAAGCCGGCGACCCCGCACTCGAGTCCATGGCGGGTGGTGCCGGCAGTGGCATTGGCAAAGGCGGCATGATCACCAAAGTCTTGGCCGCCAAGCGCGCCGCCAGCTCGGGCGCCTCGACGGTGATTGCCTCCGGCCGAGAGCCCGATGTCTTGTTGCGCTTGATGCGCGGCGAGTCCATTGGTACCTGTTTGCTGGCGCACACGCCCAAGTCACAGGCGCGCAAGCGTTGGATGGCCGATCATCTGCAACTGCGGGGCGCAGTGCGCATCGACGCGGGCGCGGTGGCCAAAGTCGTGCAAGAGGGCAAGAGCTTGTTGCCGATCGGCATGACCGCCGTGATCGGTGATTTTTCGCGCGGTGACGTGATCGCCATCCAAGACGAGTCGGGTCGTGAAGTCGCGCGCGGATTGGCCAATTACGCGGCCAGCGAAGCGCGTTTGATTTGCCGCAAATCGTCCAGCGCCTTGGAGGCGGCTTTGGGTTATGTGACCGAGCACGAGATGGTGCACCGAACCAACTTGGTGCTGGTGGCTGCAGCCTGAGTGCGCAGGCCGCAGCTGAAGAACCATCAGTGGTTTTGGGAGCCCCGGTGCGCCCAGGCCGTGGTGTGCTTCTCTAGCCAACTGAACAATTCGTACATGATCATGGCCATGGCCCCGACCACCACCAAGCCAGAGAAGGCCAAACCCATTTGCATCGCAGAGCCCGCCGAAATCAACAGGTAGCCAATGCCCTCATTGGAGGCCGTCATTTCGGACACGGTGGTGCCCACAAAGGCCAAGGTGATGGCCACTTTGAGTGAGGCGTAAAAGTAAGGCAACGAGCGTGGCATGCCGACTTTGATTAAGACGTCCCAGCGCTTGGCACCCAGCACCCGCAGCACGTCTTCCAGCTCCGGCTCTAGCGTCGCTAGTCCAGTGGCGATGTTGACCATGATCGGGAAAAAGCTGATCAAAAACGCGGTCAGGATGGCCGGGCCAATGCCAATGCCAAACCACACCACCAAAATCGGCACAAAGGCCGCTTTGGGCAGGGCATTGAAGGCGGTCATCAGCGGGTAGACGGCGGCGTAGGCCATGCGCGAGCTGCCGATCAAAAAGCCCAACAAAATCCCCACCACGATGGCCAAGCCAAAGCCGGCCATGGTCACCCAGAAGGTGCGCCAGGCGTGCCCGGCGATCACATCGGCATAGGCCACAGTTTGTTCGGCGATGCGCCAAGGGCTGGGAAACACGAATTCGGAGACGTCGAAAAGTGTGCACATGGCCTGCCAAAGCAGCAGGGTCAACACCAGCAAGGTCCATGGAGCCCAGCGTTCACGTTGCGCAGTGGTCATGTGTGTTTACCTCAGTTGGGGATGGCGCCGCCATGGCGCATGGCGCCGATGTGGCCGCGCAATTCGTGCACGATGTCGGTGAATGCCGGGGTGTAAGTCACTTCCAAATCGCGCGGACGAGGCAAGTCGATTTCGCGGCGCACGACAAAGCGGCCAGGGCTTTTGCTCATGACATAGACTGTGTCGGCCAAAAACACCGATTCGCGCAAGTCGTGGGTGACCAAAATGACGTTGAAGCGCTGCTCACTCCACAGGTCGCGCAGCGTGCACCACAGCTCCTCGCGGGTGAACGCATCCAAGGCCCCAAAGGGCTCGTCGAGCAAGAGCATTTGCGGTTCGTGAATCAGCGCCCGGCAAATCGACGCCCGCTGTTGCATGCCGCCGGACAACTGCCACGGGTATTGGTCTTCGTAACCTTTGAGGCCGACCGTGGCCAGCAGGTGACGGGCACGCTCGACGTATTCGTCTTTGCGCTGGCGAAACTGTGAGCGGTGGGGCTCAACAATTTCCAGGGGCAACAAGACGTTGTCCAGTGTTGAGCGCCAAGGCAACAACGATGGGGCTTGAAAGGCCATGCCGCTGATTTTCAGGGGGCCATCGACCAATTGCCCACCCACACGAATTTGTCCGCGCGTCGGTTTTTTGAGGCCCGTGGTCAACTTCATGAAAGTGGACTTGCCACAACCTGAGGGGCCAACGATGGCGATGAACTCACCGCGTTGGACCTCCAGGTCAATGGCCTCCACCGCGAATTGGTTTTGCGCCAACAAGGTCTCGTTGTAAGCCAACCAGACGTCTTGGAATTGAACAAAGGCTTCTGACATGTCGTGCCTTGCGTGGCCACACAACATGGGGCGCCAGCAGCGCCCCATGTTGTGTGTTGGGGGACGAAAAAATTACTTGAGGATGTTCAGCTCGGCTGTGCTGGGCAGGAAGCTGCCGTTCCAAACGGCGTCCGATTGGATGCGGGTCTTGGTCTTGTAGGCGTCGGAGACCTGAGAGGCCATCAAAGCCAAGCGCGGCCCGCTGGTCACACCAAAGCCCTCGGCGCGTGCAGAAGGGCTGTTGATAACGGCGTCGATGGCGAGTTGCAAGCGGCGAGTCTCCAACTTGGTGTTGATGATGCCGTCACGGGCTTTGACGAACT
>JALRFN010000401.1 GCA_023268425.1 Burkholderiaceae bacterium
GACTTTTTTCCAATTCGTCGCGGCGGGTGGCCGCGTTGTCTGCTGCGCCCATGATGGCCGCAACGATGTCTTCGCGTGACGCCTGCGCGCTGAAGCTGCCGTTGTTGCGGCCCAAGCGCAAAACAACGATGCGATCGGCCACCGCGCGCACGTTGTCCATGTTGTGTGAAATCAAGATCACGCCGTGGCCGCGCTCGCGCAGCCGTTCAATCAGGTTGAGCACCTCGGCGGTTTGCGCCACACCCAGAGCCGCCGTCGGCTCGTCCAGCATGATGATCTTGGGGTCGGACAGCAGCGATCGCGCAATCGCCACGGTTTGGCGCTGGCCGCCGGACAAGGAAGCGATGGGCTCGCGCACCGATGGGATGCGCGCGGCCAACTCGGCCAGCAACTGCCAAGCACGCACCTCCATGGCGGTCTCGTCCAAGGCCCAGGGCGACAGCTCTTGGCCCAAAAACAAATTCGCCACGACGTCGAGGTTTTCGCACAGCGACAAGTCCTGAAACACCGTGGCGATGCCCAAGTCCAAGGCCTTGGACGGGCTGTCGATGACCACCTCTTCGCCCATGAACTCCACGCGCCCACTGCTGGGGGCATGCACACCCGCGAGCAATTTGATCAGCGTCGACTTGCCCGCGCCGTTGTCGCCGACCAGGGCCACGACCTCGCCCGCGTGCACATCGAAATCGATGTCACTGAGCGCCGAGACGGCGCCAAAGACCTTGGACACGCCACGCAAGCGCAAAATCGGCTCGCTCGCGGGCAAGACTGCGGCGACTGACATCACAGACCTTTCAAATCGAGGGGCCAAGCTTCGGCCCCGTGACGCCCGCCCCAGCCAGCTCCATAAGGCGCTGACCGGGCCGAAGCGAACAACTGGCCCCGAACGGGGCCAACACACTCACATGATGCCCAAGGCCTTACAAGGCTTGGCGTACTCGCCGGTACAGACTTGAGCAGGCGTTTGAATACCCTTATCGAAAATCTCAGCCTTGATGTTCTTTTGCGTCACCACGGCCGGCACGAACAACTCGGATGGGGTGTTGTACAGCGTGGTCTTGGCTTTGGGCGTTTTGCCATTGAGGAAGGTCACCGCCACTTCCGCCGCTGCCTTGGCCACGATTTCCGACGGCTTGGAAATGGTGTTGTACTGATCCCCCGAAATGATCAGTTGCAGCGCGGCGATGGTCGCGTCGTTGCCAGTCACTGGCGGAACGGGTTTAACCCCGGCGGCCTTCAAGGCCGCGATCGCACCACCACCCGTGCCATCGTTGGCCGCCACGATGCCCATGATTTGCTTGCCGAAGCGCGTGATCTGACCGGCAGCCCACTCTTGGGCCTTGGGCGGCGCCCAATCCGGGGTATCGAACTCAGACAGTGTTTTGTACTTGGAACCATCCAAGGCGCGATCGATGCCATCGCGAATCAATCCCGCCGCAGCGTCGGTCGGCGAACCGTTGATTTGCAGCACGCCAGCGCCTGCGGGAACGCCTTTCGCCTCCAAATGCTTCACCAAAGATTGCGCGATGGCGTAACCGATGCCCTCATTGTCAAACGACACGTAATAGTTGGCGGCTTTGGCGGGAATGGGTCGGTCATAGGCGATGACCTTGACACCTTGAGACTGGGCAATTTCGACCAGGGCTGCAGCCGCGGCACTGTCGACCGGATCCAACACCACGACCTTCGCGCCCTGGGCAATGACTGAGTTGAACTGCTGCTGTTGCAGTGCCACGTCGGCATTTGCATTTTGATAGATGACTTTGCACTGGGCGCACAGCTTGGTCATTGCCGCCTTGAACCCGGGAAAGTCATGCTCCTCATAGCGCGTCGATGCCTGGTCTGGCATCAAAAACGCGACCGTGGCCGCTGGTGCAGCCATGGCCTGACCTGCGATGCAACTGGCGGCAAGGGCCGAGACCGTTGCCAATTGACGAATCTTGCTCATGATGGTTCTCCTTCATTGGTGTGCGAGGTCGCCGCGCCCCATCGGTCGACACACCCCCATGGCGTGTCGTATCCGCTTGAAAGCACCTCAGGCAAAAACGCTGTTTCACCGAAGAAGCCATCAAAAGCGCTGACTTCATCGATTGCGCAATACTGCTCAATCGATGGAGCAATATTGCATCAAAAACCAAATGCAGTCAACATAGGGTTGTCCATAACATTAGAATTTGAATTGTGAGACCTTCCCCCCAAGCACATCAGAGGCCAGATGCGGCCCCAAAACGCACGACCATTTACGACCTGGCCACTTTGATCGGCACCTCGCCGAGTGCGGTCAGCGCGGTACTCAACGGCACTTGGAAAAAACGCCGCATCAGCGAGGCCTTGGCCACGCGCATCAAAGACATGGCGCAGGCGCAAGGCTATGCGCTGAATGTGCAAGCCAGTTTGCTGCGCAAGGAGCGCTCACACATCATCGGCATGATCGTGCCCAAGTACGACAACCGCTACTTCGGCGCCATCGCCGAGCGCTTTGAGGCCATGGCCCGCGCGCATGGCCTGTTCCCCGTGATCACCTGCACCCAGCGTGACCCCGACTTGGAATGGGAGGCGGCTCGGGCGCTGTTGTCTTATCAAGTCGACTGCTTGATCGCCACCGGCGCCACAAACCCTGACCGCATCAGCGACTTGTGCGCATCGGCAGGCGTGCGTGTACTGAACTTGGACTTGCCGGGCAGCAAAGCCACCTCCATCACTTCAGACAACCATGCTGGCGCTTACCGCCTCGCCCAACACATCATTCATCGCGTGCGCGCTGACTTGGACTACCAAGGCCCTTTGCTGTTCATCGGCGGTCGAGCCAGCGACCACAACACGGCTGAACGTATTCGTGGCTTTGAAGACGCCCACCGCGATATGGGCATCGACCTGCCCGCCCACTACATCGTCCCTTGTGACTATGAGCCCGAGCGCGCCGAGCAAGCACTCGATGCATTGAATATGCCCGTGCCACCGGGCCTGTTCGTCAACTCAACCATCAGCCTGGAAGGCGTGGTGCGGTGGTTGAACAAAAACATGCCCGATCATTCAGGCCGCTTGCGCTTCGGTTGCTTCGATTACGACGCGTTCGCCGCCTTGCTGCCCGACAATGTGGCCATGGTCGAGCAAGACGTGGACGGCATGCTGAAACGGCTGTTTGAAATCATCGAATCCCCAAGCGACACTCACCAACACATTCGGGTGCCTTGCTTGTTCAAGATCACCTGAAACGGCGCCCGCTGCCCGCTTCGCCCCTCAAGGGGCCATGCTCACACCTCCAACCACTCCTCGCGCACATCGGCACGCGCGCGCAAGTCGTCGGGTGTACCTTCAAAGACCATATGGCCGTGGCCCATGACGTAAACGCGATGCGAGATGTCCATGGCAATCGACAGCTTTTGCTCGACCAGCAAAATCGACAAGCCTTTGCCGGCGATTTCGCTCAGCAGCATGCCGACTTGCTCGACCATTTTGGGCGCCAAGCCCTCCGTGGGCTCATCGATCATGATCAGGTCAGGGTCGCCCATCAGGCAGCGGCACATGGTCAACATTTGCTGTTCACCACCGGACAAGACGCCGCCAGCGGTGTCGGCACGCCGACCCAAGTTGGGGAACATCTCGAACAGGTCTTTCATCTTCCAGCGGCCCTCTTGGCCAGCCTTCTTCATGCCCAATTCCATGTTTTGACGCACGGTCAGGCTGGGGAAAATGTCGCGGTTTTCAGGCACATAGCCGATGCCCAGTTGGGCGATTTCGTGCGGCTTCATGCCCGCGATGTCGCGTCCCCTGAACAGCACCTCGCCGACCGGCGGCACATCGCCCATGATGGCTTTGCAAGTCGTCGAACGGCCGACACCGTTGCGACCCAGGAGGCTGACGATTTCGCCCTCAGCGACATCGAAGTTCACACCTTGCAAGATGTGGCTCTTGCCGTAGTAGGCGTGCAGGTCAACGACTTTCAACATGATCGGCCTCCTCGCCCAAATAAGCTTCACGCACGGCAGCGTTGCCGCGAATTTCATCGGGCCGGCCGGTGGCGATGACTTCGCCATAAACCAGCACCGAGATCCGATCGGCCAAACCAAACACCACGCTCATGTCGTGCTCGACCATCATCAAGGTTTTGCCTTCGGTGACGCGGCCAATCAGCTCGATGGCTTGTTCGCTCTCGTAGCGGCTCATGCCCGCCGTGGGCTCGTCCAAGATGATGATGGAAGCACCGCCCACCGCCGTGATGCCGATTTCCAGCGCGCGCTGCTCGGCATAGGTCAACACGCCCGCTGGCACTTGGGCGCGAGAGCGCAAACCAATCAAGTCCAGCATGGCCAGGGCCTTGTCGTTGACCTCGTCCAGCTTGTCGACGTTGTGCCAGAACGAGTACTTGTAGCCCATGGTCCACAACAGCCCGCGGCGGATGTTTTCAAACACCGACATGCGCGGGAAGATGTTGGTCACT
>JALRFN010000079.1 GCA_023268425.1 Burkholderiaceae bacterium
CCCAAGGGGCACCCTGAGGCCCAGACCATTCACATCGACATCCCCCGCTGAGGCAAGCCCATGCAAGTTACCCGCATCCTCGCCATCCGACACGGCGAAACCACCTGGAACGCCGAAAAACGCATCCAAGGTCAACTCGACACGCCCTTGAGTCCGCGCGGGCAATGGCAAGCCGAACAAGCGGGCCTGAGCTTGGCTGGCGAGCATTTCGATGCCATCTACGCCAGCGACTTGCAACGCGCCATGCACACCGCCCAAGCGATTGCCGCTCACCACGACCTCAGCGTCACACCCGACCAAGGTTTGCGCGAGCGCCACTTCGGCAGCTTTGAAGGACTGACTTGGACCGAAATTCAAGCGCGTTGGCCCGACCAAAGCCTGTCGTGGCAAAAGCGCGATCAGTGGTTCACACCCGGCAATGGCGAGAGCCTGAGCGAACTGCGCGAGCGCGTGTTGAACGCTGTCCATGCCATCGCCGAACGCCACAGTGGACAACACATCGTGATTGCCGCGCACGGCGGCGTCATGGATGTGCTGTACCGCGCCGCCAATGGCGTGGCGATTGATGCGCCACGCACCTGGGAACTGGGCAACACCGCCATCAACCGACTGCTGTGGTCGCCAGAAGGCATGACCCTGGTGCACTGGGGCGACCTGCGTCACTTGGAAGGCGAAGACAGCCTGGACGAATCCAGCACCTGAGTGCAAGCGCCAAGGCCGCGATCCATCAATCGCCCGCGAATTGACAAATATCAGCACCCACAAGACCCGCCACGCCTAACATGGTTGCGCACTGAAGGAGCGCATCATGAAAGCATGGATTGACTTGTTCTCGACCGATTACGGCTTGGCCAGCTTGGCAGTCATCGTGTTCATGTTGGGCATGGGGGTGTTTTTCTACCGCCTGTTCACCAACGCCATGAACGACAGCGCCGAAGCCGAGAAAAACAAACCGCAGTAAACCCAGCCTCGCTGCTGAGGCTTCATCACGGCCGTCACAGCAACTGAGGGCCGTCGCTTTGCGGCGCCGCGACACCCAAGTGGCGATAAGCCGCCAGGGTCGCAATGCGCCCACGTGGCGTGCGTTGCAGAAAACCCTGCTGAATCAAATAAGGCTCGATCACGTCCTCAATGGTGTCGCGCTCCTCGCCAATGCTGGCCGCGATGTTGTCCAAGCCCACTGGACCGCCATCAAAACGGTGCACCACCGCTTCCAACAGCTTGCGATCCATGACGTCAAAGCCTTGTGGGTCAACATCCAGCATCGACAGCGCCGCCTGCGCAATGGCTTGTGTGATGCGCCCGTCGCCCTTGACGTCGGCATAGTCGCGCACGCGGCGCAACAAGCGGTTGGCGATGCGTGGCGTGCCGCGTGAGCGCCGCGCAATCTCCATGCTGCCTTCAGCATCAATGGGGGCGCCCAACAAGCGCGCCGAGCGCGTGACGATGCGCGTCAGCTCCTCAGCGGTGTAAAACTCCAAACGCGCGACGATGCCAAAGCGATCGCGCAAAGGGTTGGTCAACATGCCTGCCCGCGTCGTGGCACCCACCAGCGTGAAGGGCTGCAAATCGAGCTTGATGGAGCGCGCCGCCGGGCCTTCGCCGATCATGATGTCGATTTGGTAGTCCTCCAGCGCCGGGTAGAGGATTTCTTCCACCACAGGCGACAAGCGGTGGATCTCATCGATGAACAAGACATCGTTGGGCTCCAAGTTGGTCAGCAACGCAGCCAAATCTTTGGGCTTTTCCAACACCGGGCCACTGGTCTGACGCAAATTCACGCCCAACTCGTGGGCAATGATGTGTGACAACGTGGTCTTGCCCAAGCCAGGCGGACCAAACAGCAACACATGGTCCAGCGCCTGCGCCCGTTTCTTGGCCGCGCCAATGAAGATGTCCAACTGCTCGCGCGCCTTCTCCTGACCCACGTACTCATCCAAGCCCTTGGGCCGCAAAGCGCGCTCTTGCGCCTCTTCACTGGTGTTTTGCGGCGCAGCCGTCACCAATCGCGGTGGGGGCGCAAAGTCGTCGGTTTGGATGCTCATGTTGTCATTGTCCCGCGAATCCAGAACGATGAGCGGCTCAACCCGTCAAACGCTTCAAGGCCAACTTGATGCCCTCAGACACTTCGACGTTCGCCGGCAGTTGCTTGACCGCGCTGGCGGCTTCTTTGTCGCTGTAGCCCAGCACCACCAGCGCCTGCATGACGTCGTGGTGCGCGTCGCTGGCGGCAGGGCCACCTGGCGCCACGCCCAGTGCATCGCCAAATTTGCCCTTCAATTCCAACAGCAAACGCTCGGCCGTTTTTTTGCCGATGCCTGGCACCTTGAGCACGCGCGCGGGCTCTTGCGTGGCGACAGCTTGGGCCAAGGCGTCAACGCCCAGGCCTGACAAGACGGCCAAGGCGGTGCGCGGCCCCACGCCAGAAATTTTGATCAACAGGCGAAAGGCCTCGCGCTCAGCCGCTGTACCAAAACCGTAAAGCAATTGCGCATCTTCGCGCACCACCATGTGGATCAACAATGTGACCGAACTGCCCAGGTCGCCCAGGTTGTAAAAGGTGCTCATGGGCACATCGACCTCGTAGCCCACGCCGTGGCAATCGATCAACACCTGAGGTGGGTTTTTCTCGATCAAGGTTCCGCTGAGTCGGCCGATCATGGTCAAATCCTTTGTTCATGGCTGAAGCCCTCAGCCCAAGCCCTTGCAGCGCACCCGTGGGCGCTGTTTGCATCCGCGAGATTATCGTTTTGATTCTGCGTCACACCTTCTCACCGCCTGACAACAAGCGCATCGCACACCTGTGCGGGCCCATGGACCAACACCTGCGCACGATTGAGGACAGCTTGGGCGTCAAGATCGCCCACCGCTTCGAGCAATTCCGCGTCGAAGGGCCCAAATCACAAGCGCAGCGTGCGTTGGAAACCATCCAAGCGATGTACGAAATCGCCAAACGCGAAATCGGTGCAGATCAAGTGCAACTGATGCTCAGCGGCGATGTCACCTTGGACAACGACGGCCCCTCGGTGAACACCCGTCGCGGCAGCCTGAGTGCGCGCAGCAGCAACCAGTCACACTACATGCAGGCCATGGCTGAGCACGACATCACCATCGCCATTGGCCCCGCAGGCACGGGCAAAACCTACTTGGCTGTGGCTCTGGCGGTGGACGCCTTGGAGCGCCAGGCCGTGCAGCGCATCGTGTTGACACGGCCGGCGGTTGAAGCGGGCGAACGCCTGGGTTTTTTGCCTGGAGACTTGGGGCAAAAAGTCGACCCGTATTTGCGCCCGCTGTACGACGCGCTCTATGACTTGATGGGCCACGAGCGCGTGCTCAAGGCTTTTGAACGCCAACAAATCGAAATCGCCCCCTTGGCCTTCATGCGCGGGCGCACCCTCAACCACGCTTTTGTGATTTTGGATGAGGGCCAGAACACCACGCCGGAACAAATGAAGATGTTCCTGACGCGCATTGGCTTTGGCACCAAGGCTGTGATCACCGGCGATGTGAGCCAAGTCGATTTGCCTCGCCATCAAACCAGCGGACTGATCGACGCCGAGCGCGTCCTGCGTCGGGTCAAAGGCATTGCGATTTGTCGCCTCACCAGTGCCGACGTGGTGCGCCATCCTCTGGTGGCTCGCATCGTTGACGCTTACGAGGCCCAGGGGCGTGAGCTGGACGAAGTGCCCGCGCCCGAAAAACCCCGGCGCACGCGCAAAACACCTACCCGGGAGTCGTGATGGCTTTGCCCGCATTGTCTTTGTCCTTGCAATTCGCCCGTGACTTGGACGCCGGCTCGAGCGCAGTCCACCGCAGCGTGCTGAGCCGACACCGCGTCACGCGTTGGCTGCGCCACGCACTGGCCAGCGACGGTGAACTGACCGTGCGCATCGTCGGCGCCGCTGAAGGCCAGCGTTTGAACCGCGAGTTTCGCCAAAAAGACTACCCCACCAACGTCTTGACCTTTGACTACAGCGCCGAGCCCTTGATGGCCGACATCGTGTTGTGCGCGCCCGTGGTTGCGCGAGAGGCCGAGGAACAGGGCAAAACACTGGAGGCCCATTACGCGCACCTGCTGGTCCACGCGGCCTTGCATGCCCAAGGTTGGGAGCACGAGACCAACGCCGAAGATGCTGCTGAAATGGAAACCGAAGAAATCGACATCTTGCAAGGCCTGGGGTTCGCCAACCCCTACCTGGGCTGAAGCGACTCGCGCGTCCAGTGCGGGCCCCAAGCCCCCCCAACTGTCGCACCACTACGGTGCGACTTGGGCCGATAATCGCGCGCCATGAGCACACGCTGGAAACCCAATGTCACGGTCGCAGCCATCATGGAGCGCGAGGGCCGCTACCTGCTGGTTGAAGAGTACACCGCCTACGGCCTGCAATTGAACACCCCGGCAGGCCATCTGGAGCAAGACGAAAGCTTGATCCAAGCCTGCATGCGCGAGGCACTCGAAGAAACCGCCCACGCCTTCACCCCCACGCATGTGCTGGGGATCTACATGACGCGCAACCGCCAAGCGCGCGGGGGCCAACACGACATCACCTATTTG
>JALRFN010000163.1 GCA_023268425.1 Burkholderiaceae bacterium
CTTGTTGACCATGCCACGAACCGAGGGGGTATCCTCAAGTTCACGGGTCTTGTGCACCGCCGCGCTCGTTGGCCAGGGCCTCGCTGCTGCTTTGGGCGGCTTCCAGCAATGCTTGCGCGTGGCTGGCGCGGGTGTGGCTGGCGTTCAAGTCGTCCCACTCGTGGGGACCCGGACTTAACTTCTCGACTTCAGCCACCTGCCATTGCAGGCGCTCACGCTGGGCTTGCGCTTCGCTTTGGTGGCTTTGTGCTGCCTCTAGCTCTTGCTGGGCTTGTTGCCACTCTTGCCAAGCGCGCTGCACCTGGCGGGTGTCCACACCGGCATAAGCGTCCAACAAATCGAGTTGCGCGGCGGCGCGGGTGAGGCTGTGCCAAGCGTGTTGACCGTGGATGTCCACCACGTGCTCGCTCAGTGCCTTGAGCTGTGCAAGGGTGGCGCTGGTGCCATTGATCCAGGCGCGCGAGCGGCCTTGCGCGTCGATTTGGCGGCGCAGCAGCAAGACTGTTTCTTGACTGTCAAAACCTTGCTCGTCTAGCCAGACGGTGAGGGTGGACGGTGTATCGAACTCAGCCGAAAGCTCGCAGCGGCTTGCGCCCTCGCGCACCACCGTGGCGTCGCCACGTTGGCCCAACAGCAGTTGAATGGCGTCAATCAAAATGGACTTGCCCGCACCCGTTTCGCCCGTCAAGGCGGTGAAGCCGGAGGCGAAATCCAACTCCAGCGATTCAACAATGACAAAGTCGCGCAGCGACAGTCGCAGCATGGCCATGGTGCAAGGGGTTTAAGGTTTGGGCAGGCCTTCGTTCCACAGCAGCTTTTTGCGCAGCGTGTCGAAGTAATTCCAGCCTTTGGGGTGCAACAGACAGAGTTGGTCGTCGCCTCGGCGCACCCGCACGCGATCGCCCGTCAACAAACTGGTGAAGGACTGCATGTCAAAGTGCGCACTGGGGTCACGCGCTGCGACCACCTCAATGTCAATCATGTGAGCGGTGGGTAGCACCACGGGGCGGTTGGAAAGCGTGTGCGGCGCAATGGGGGCCATCACCCAACCGTCGATGCTGGGGTGCACGATGGGGCCACCCACCGATAAGGCGTAGGCCGTCGACCCCGTGGGCGAGGCAATGATCAACCCGTCCGCCCGTTGGTTGGCAACAAAATGACCACCGACTTCGACGCGCAACTCGATCATGCCCCCCATGCTGCCGCGGTTGATCACCACATCGTTCAAGGCCTCGCTGGCGAACTCGCAGTGTTCTCCGCGCCAGATTTCAGCACGCATCATGGTGCGGTGCTCGATCTCATAAGCGCCATCCAACATGGGGGCCAAGGTTTGCTCAAACTCTTGCGACGAAATGTCGGTGATGAAGCCCAGACGCCCTTGGTTGATGCCAATCACGGGAATGCGGTGTTTGGCCAAAACGCGGCCCGCGCCCAACATCGTGCCATCGCCACCCACGACCAGGGCCACATCACAATGGGCATGCAGGGCATCCAAAGCAGCGTGGGGGTATTCGCTGAGGTTGTGGTCTTGCGCCGTTTGCGTCTCGATGACCACGGTTTGACCGCGGCGATCTAAAAATTGGGCCAAACGCTGAATCACGTCGCCCGATGCAGGGGCGTGAAATTTGCCGATCAAACCAACGCGCTCAAAGCCTGCACGCACGCTGTGGCGAGCGAAACCGGTGTTGGGCGAAGAATGCGTCATACTTGCGTCTCAAGGCGTTTGATCGCCACGATTACAACATAGCTTGACAACATTTGAGATGCTGGACGACCGCGCCAAAGTACTGCTCAAAACCCTGGTGGAGCGCTACATCGCCGACGGGCAACCCGTGGGTTCACGCACCCTGTCCAAAGAGACTGGGCTGACCTTGTCGCCTGCGACGATTCGCAACGTGATGAGTGATTTGGAAGACCTCGGTCTGATCACCAGTCCCCACACCTCGGCGGGTCGAGTGCCCACCGCGAAAGGCTATCGTTTGTTTGTCGACACCATGTTGACACTGCCGCAAAACGACTTGGCCGAATGGCGCGAATTGGGTGAGGGCGAGCGCCTAAGCGGCGAACAGCCCTCGCGGGTGTTGACCCACGCGGCGCAAATGATTTCCAGCTTGTCGCAGTTTGTGGGCGTGGTGGTGGTGCCCAAGGGCAACGTCGTCTTCCGACACATCGAATTTTTGAGCCTCTCTGAACGTCGCATCTTGGTCATCATCGTCACGCCGGATGGTGACGTGCAAAACCGCGTCATGCACCCCAACGTCGATTACTCGCAGACCCAACTGACCGAGGCGGCCAACTTCCTCAACGCCCACTACGCGGGCTTGACGCTTGACGCGGTGCGCGCGCGCCTCAAAGGCGAAGTCGAAAGCCTGCGCAGCGAAATTGTTGAGCTCATGCAGGCGGCAGTCAGCGCAACCGACGAAGAGCAAGAGGCGCAAGCCGACGTCTTGATTGCGGGTGAGCGCAACCTGCTGTTGGTCAACGAGTTCTCTGCTGACCTCAACAACCTGCGGCGCATGTTTGACCTGTTCGAGCAAAAAACCCAGGTCATGCGCTTGCTCGAAGGCTCGGGCCAGGCCGACGGCGTGCGCATCTTCATCGGTGGTGAAAGCCGGGTGGTGCCCGTGGAAGACGTGTCGATTGTCTCGGCTCCCTACGAAGTGGACGGCCGCATCGTCGGTCGCTTGGGCGTCATCGGCCCTCAGCGCATGGCCTATGACCGCATGATCCAAATCGTCAGCCTGACTTCCAAAATGTTGGGCAACGCCTTGAGCCACCACCGCTGACGCCTGCTCGCCCGACCGCAGGCTCTACAATGCGCGGCTTGGCGGGCCGTTAGCTCAGTTGGTTAGAGCAGAGGACTCATAATCCTTTGGTCCACGGTTCAAGTCCGTGACGGCCTACCACCTTCAGGAGCCACTTCGGCATAGCGCATCGTCTGACGCGTATACAGTGTCTAGGCAGCTTGTCCTGAGGGTGTCAGCAAGCGGGTACCCAATGCCCTGGGGGTGGGCATAAACTGCGGCAACATGAGCGCCACCACCCAAGACTCCGTTGCCAATCAAGGCCTCGCCGCAGGCCTTTGGTTGGCTTTGGGTTTATCGCTGGGTGCAGCGGTGTCGTTGGGCGTCACGCGCTTTGCCTACGGTTTGTTGCTGCCGCCCATGCGTGCCGACTTGGGTTGGAGTTACACCTTGGCGGGTGCCATGAACACGGCCAATGCGCTGGGCTATTTGTTGGGGGCCTTGTCAGCGCCAGGTTTGATGCGCCGCTGGGGCCCCGGGCCTTTGTTGTGGCGGGGAGCTTTGCTTGCCGCGCTGTTCATGGCGGGCAGCGGCTTTTTCACGGGTGCCTGGTTATTGGCGGCTCAGCGCCTGCTGGCTGGCGTGGTGAGTGCGTGGATTTTTGTCGCGGGTGGTCTGTTGGCGACGCGCCTTGGCGCGCGCTGGCCGCAGCACACGGGTTTGTTACTCGGCTTATATTACGGCGGTACAGGTTGGGGCATCAGCCTGTCGGCCTTGGGGGTGCCCTTCATGTTGGAGGCCGCGGGTCAGCGCGAGCACGCCTGGGCCTGGGCTTGGTGGGGCTTGGCCGTGGCTTGCACGCTGGCGTGGCTGGTCTTGCGCAGCATGAGGGGCAGTTTGTTGCACCATGGCATCGAGACGGGCGCGCCCCTCTCGGCGCCAGAGCGCGCAGACCAAGACACCAGTCACGCCACGAGCGCAGAGTCCAGTACAGAAACCTCTGCTGAGCAGGGCCCTGCGTTGCGCGGCTTCGTGCCCGCGATGTTGGCTTATGCGCTGTTTGGTGTGGGCTACATCGGCTACATGACGTTTGTAGTCGCGCTGTTGCGCGACCAAGGGGCCAGCGCGGCGACCGTCACGGTGTTTTACACCCTGCTGGGCGTGGCCGTGGTGGTGTCTTCGCGCGTTTGGGCCGATCTCTTGGATCGCCACCGAGACGGTCAGGCTTTGGCCCGACTCAACGCCTTGCTGGGCGTAGCTACTGTGTTGCCTGCGCTAGGGAGCGCTTGGCCATTGGTGTTTGGCTCAGGCTTGTTGTTTGGTGGTGTGTTTTTGTCGGTGGTGGCGTCGACCACGGCTTTGGTGCGCCACAACTTGCCCGCCCATCGTTGGGCAGCAGGCATCAGTGCTTTCACCATTGTGTTTGCTTGCGGGCAGATGTTGGGGCCATCGGTGGTGGGGTGGATTGCCGATCAGGCTGGTGGCTTGCAAGTGGGCTTGTGGTTCTCGGCGTGCGCGCTGTGGGCGGGCGCCCTGGTCGCTTGGCGCCAGCGTGCCTTGGTGGGCTGAGTGTGAGTTGCCCTCAACACCAAGACCCGGTGCTCTCAAAAAGGACAAGATGGTGATGATTCAGACAGATGTGTTGATTTCTGGTGGTGGCCCCTGCGGCTTGATGCTGGCCATCGAGTTGGGGCGACGCGGGGTTCGCTGTTTGCTGGTGGATGCCAAGCCCAGCACGGCGTTCAATCCCCAGGCCAATGCGACGCAGGCTCGGACCATGGAGCATTTTCGACGTTTGGGTTTTGCTCACCAGATTCGGGCCTTGGGTCTGCCGCCCGATCACGCCACCGACATTGCGTATTTCACCCGCTACGCGCACCACGAGTTGGCGCGCATCGAACTGCCCACGGCCGCGCAAGCGGTGCAGGCGATCAAAACCATGTCTGGTTCTTGGAGCGCGGCGGAGTTGCCTCACCGGGTATCACAAAAATTCGTCGAGCAGGTCTTGCGTGAACACGCCCAGGCGCCTGGTGCCAACGACATCCGCTACGGCTGGACGTTGGAGTCTTTTGAAGACCAGGGGTCTGAGGTGCGCGCAACCATCCGACCCACCGCCGGCGGAGATGCCCAGGCAGTGACCGCGCAGTTTTTGGTCGGAGCCGATGGCGCGCGCAGTTTCGTTCGCCAGCAATTGAAGATCGATTGGGGTGGAGAGTCCGGCACGCAACGCGAGTTCATGGGCGGCAAAATGTTTGCGGTTTACCTGCGTGCGCCGGAGTTTCAGTCGGTGTTGCCCCATCCCAAGGCCTGGATGTATGTGGCGGTCAACCACGAGCGGCGGGCCTTCATGGCCTCGGTGGACGGGGTGTCTGAGTACGCGTTTCACGCCGCGATCAAACCGGGCGAAGACGCCGATGCTTGGACTGAGCAAGACGCCAAGCGTGTGTTCGCGCAGGCGGTGGGCGCAGAAACGCCCATCGAGATTTTGTCTATGGGCACCTGGCTGGCCGGCCACGCCTTGGTGGCCAAACGGTTTCAACGGGGGCGGGTGTTCATCGCAGGCGATGCCGCTCACCTGTTCACGCCCACCGGCGGCTTGGGCTACAACACCGCCGTCGAGGACGCCGTTAACCTGGGCTGGAAACTGGCCAGCGTGGTGCGCGCTCAAGCCGACCCCAAGTTGCTTGAGAGTTACGAGGCAGAGCGTCGTCCATTGGCGGTGCGCAACACGCGCTACGCCAGACACTTCGCAGACTCAGTGGGCTTGTTTAGCGCGCTGCCGGTCTTGGACCAAGCCTCAGCCGAGGGCGAGGCGGCACGCGCCCTGGCCGCAGAACACTTCAATCGCCACGCACGGCTGGAGTTCAACATCCCGGGCGTCACCTTTGGCGGTCGTTACGACCGCTCACCGATCATCGTGGGTGATGGCAGCACGCCACCGCCTGATGAGCCCAACGCTTATGTGCCCAGCGCCAGTCCCGGTGGTCGACCGCCCCATGTCTGGTTGCCCGATGGGCGCTCGCTCTACGACACCTTCCACACGGAGTGGACTTTGCTGGTCATGGGGGCGCAAGCGGTGGGCACAGAAGGCTTCACCCAGGCAGCTCAGGTGGCGGGTATTGACCTGGCTGTGGTGCGATTGGAGGATGACGCCGTGCGTGAACTGTACGAGGCACCTTTGGCGTTGATCCGCCCCGACCAAATGGTGGCTTGGCGTGGTCACAGCGACGCGGCAGCCCAGCGCATTTGGTCACAGGTTTTGGCCACGCCGATTGGCGCTCAGCGCGAGGACAAGGGGGCGCTTGAGCGCGGTGCTGTTCGCTGATTTGACAAAGCCGCAAGGTATCAATAGCCATAGATGTTTGAAAGGATCACCATGTCGCAACGCGATCAAGACACCATCACCGAAGCGGTGTTGGCCAGCTTTGCGCAAACGCCAGATGCGCGCTTGCGGACCATCATGAGCAGTTTGGTGCAGCACTTACATGCCTTTGCCAAGGACGTACAACTCACCGAAGCCGAGTGGTTTCACGCCATCGATTTCTTGACCCGTTGCGGCCACATCACCGACGACAAACGCCAAGAGTTCATCTTGTTGTCTGATGTCTTGGGCCTGTCCATGTTGACGGTCGCGCTCAACAACGACAAGCCTGAAGGCTGTACCGAGTCGACGGTGTTTGGCCCCTTTCACGTCGAGGGTGCCCCCCATTACGCGGCGGGCGAAGACTTGGCCAACGGCGCAAAAGGCACGCCGTGCCTGGTCAGGGGCCAAGTGCGCGGCGTCGGTGGGGAGGCCATTGCAGGGGCCGTGATGGATGTTTGGCAATCAGACGCTGAGGGTTTGTACGACGTGCAGCGTGCCGATTTGACCCAAGCGCAGGCGCGTGGTGTGGTCACCACCGACAACCAGGGGCGCTTTGGCTTTCGTTCCATCGTGGCCGTGCCTTACCCGATTCCCCACGACGGCCCAGTCGGCGAGATGTTGGCGGCCACGAAGCGCCATCCATGGCGGCCAGCGCACCTGCATTTCAAGATCCAAGCGCCGGGTTACGAAACCCTGATCACGCATGTGTTCAACCGCCAAAGCGATTACCTGTCGTCCGATGCCGTTTTTGGTGTGCGGCCGTCTTTGGTGTGCGACTGGGTGGAGCAGGCCGATGGCAGTTATTTGCTCGAGTACGACTTCGTGCTCAACCCACTGGCGGCCTGATCTGAAGCTCCTCGGGTGGGGCGGCTGGGTGCGTGCAGTGCGGGCTTGTTGAGGGGGCGAGCCTGAGTCGACGCAGGCGAGGCGTATTCAGTTGGCTTCTTTGAGCAAGCGGCGCAGCACCTTGCCCGAGCCGGTGGCGGGCAATGCGTCGATGAAGCGCACGTCGCGCGGCACCTTGTAGGTTGCCATGTTGTCGCGGGCCCAGCGCATCAAGGCGTCGGCCTCTAGGCTTTGCCCGGCCTTGCGCACGATGAAGGCTTGCACCACTTCACCCTTCTCGGGGTCGGGCATGGCAACGACCGCTGCTTGCGCGACAGCGGGGTGTTTGATCAAAATCGTTTCGACTTCTTCGGGGAACACGCTGTAGCCAGAGACTTTGATCATCTCTTTGAAGCGCCCCATGAAGGTCAGATAGCCTTCAGCGTCGATCTTGCCGACGTCCCCGGTGTAGACCCAACCGTCGCGCAAGGTTTTGGCCGTGGCTTCGGGTTTGCGCCAATAACCTTTGAA
>JALRFN010000253.1 GCA_023268425.1 Burkholderiaceae bacterium
AGGTCGAAGGCGGCTCCCGCCTCCAGCGCGGCGACGGTGGCCGGGCCCTCGGCCTGTACCAAATGCACCCCGAGGCGTGGGCCGACGGGAACGCGCAGCTCGAAAGGGAAGGCCGCCAGACCTTCGCACGGTCCGCTTGGCGTTGAACGATTCGCAACTTGATACCCTCATGCGCATGAGGCAAACACCTTGATCGCCAGACCGCTTAAAATCTCATGAAGCATTAAGAATTAAAAAAATGAAACACACCCCATTGATCAACGACGATGAGTGGCAGGCGCTGCGGGGCTTGGTGTCTGAGCAGGGCATGCCCAGTGCATCCATGCGCCAGGCTTGGCATTGGTACAACACCCGGGTGTTGCTGCTCTCCGTGATCGTGTTTGGTTTCGCAGGCGTGCTGCTCGGTTTTCATGAGTCGCTGGTGCTGAAGCTTGGGGTCGCTTGGGATCAAGAGCCGATTTATCGGGACTATCTCGTCTTGCGCGGATGGTTGTTGATTGCCTTTGGCTTGGTTGGTCTGTGGAGCTGGTTTCGTGATTGGCGGGTGGTGCAGGTGCAAGGTGCTTTTCTGTTGGTTGCGCTGATCACCTTTGCGATTGATTCGGTGTTGATTTACGCCCAGGATCAATCGCCTGGACTCGGGTTTGCCATGAGTTTGTTGGCGCGTTTGATCGCCATCGCGTGCATGGCCATGAACGTCTGGCGGGCTGATGCCTTGCCGCCCTTGGCCGAGCGTCGATGGTTGTGGTGGCACGGGCGCTGACCGTCCATTTGCTTTCGCGCTCACCGCATCTCACCCCCCGCTTGGTTCGCATGCGCCACGCTTAGCTCTGGCGCGTTGACCTAAACTGCTGCCCACTGGTCAGGAGAAAGCCCATGCAGATTTCAGGTCGTTGTTATTGCGGCGAGATGCGTTTCGCTTTTGATGGTGAGCCCCAGCGCGCTTTGCAGTGTTATTGCCGTGAGTGTCAGTACATCAGCGGAGGCAACCCGAACGCTGCGATGGTGTTGCCCAAGAGTGGTTTCAAACTGCTCAGTGGTGAGCCCAAGACGTTTGCGCGCAGTGATTTGGCCAGTCCGCGCACACGCTGGTTTTGCCCCACCTGCGGGACGTCGCTGGCGACTTTAAGCCCGCGTTTTCCTGAGTCCATCATCATGAAGGTGGGCACTTTTGACGACCCTTCGGTGTTCAAGCCGCAAGTGGCCCAATACCTGAAAGACCAGCAGCCGTTTCACCACGTCGATGCAGCGTTGGAGCAGCACCAGTCGGTGCCGGGGGCCTAAATATGACAGCGCCTGTGCATGAACTGCGCGTCGACGGTCAGCGCCTGTGGGCTTCGCTGATGGAATTGGCGCAAATTGGCGCCACCCCCAAGGGTGGGGTGTGCCGCCTGGCATTGAGTGACTTGGATCGCCAAGCGCGCGATTGGTTGTGTGCGCAGGGGCGGGCGCTGGGCATGTCTGTGCGCGTGGACGCGATTGGCAATATTTTTCTGCGCCGCGCTGGCTTGCGCGATGACCTGCCGCCGGTGATGACAGGCAGCCACATCGACACCCAACCCACAGGGGGCAAGTTCGACGGCAATTACGGGGTGTTGGCGGGTTTGGAGGTCGTGCGCACGCTCAATGCCCATGGCGTGCAGACGCAAGCGCCAATTGAGGTGGTCTCGTGGACCAATGAAGAGGGCTCACGTTTTGTTCCCGTGATGATGGGCTCGGGTGTGCACGTGGGCGCCATCGCGCTGGAGGCGGCTTACGCTGCGCGCGACGCAGATGGCGTTTCGGTGCGCGAGGCCCTCAGTGGGATTGGCTATTTGGGTGAGAAACCGATGCAGGCGGCACCCGCCGCCGCTTATTTTGAAGCCCACATCGAGCAAGGCCCCGTCCTGGAGCAGCACAACGCGGTGATTGGTGTGGTGCCTGGTGTCTTGGGTATCCGCTGGTTTGATTGCACGGTGACGGGCATGGAGGCCCATGCGGGGCCCACACCCATGGCGATGCGGCAAGACGCGATGCAGGGTGCAGCGCGTTTGATGCAAATGGTTGTGGACTTGGCGCACGAGTTTGCGCCGCACGGCCGCGGCACGGTGGGCATGGTGCAGGTGTACCCCAACAGCCGCAATGTGATTCCGGGACAAGTGCGCTTCAGTGTCGATTTGCGCGCCAGCAGCGACACCGACGTCGACGCGATGGCTGAGCGCTTTGCGCAACGCGCGCAAGAGCTTGTCAGCGGCTGGGGCTTGAGCATGAGCTTGGTCCCCGTCTCAGCCTATCCAGCGCAAGTCTTTGCGCCGAAGTGTCAGGCCTTGATTGAGCAGGCCGCCCAGCGTTTGGGGCTGGCGCACATGCCAGTGGTTTCAGGCGCAGGTCATGACGCGGTCTACATGGCGCGTGTGGCCCCCACCGGCATGATCTTCATTCCCTGCGCGGGCGGCATCAGTCACAACGAGATTGAAGATGCCAAACCCGAGCACATCACAGCGGGCGCTGATGTGCTGTTGCAGGCGATGCTGGCTGTGGCTGAGGTGGCTTGACGGGCCTGTCGCTTCAAGCTTGGCGTTTCAGTCGCCAATTCAGCAAGCGGCGTTGCGCCGGTAGTGGCGCAAAGGCGTGGCGCCAGATGTTGACCACACCAATGACCAGCAGCAACACGCGCAGCGGCCACAACAAGGGCACCATGAAGTCTTGGCCTTGAGCGTGAGCTGCGCCAATCAGCCAGCGATCGAGTACCCACATGACGCTGGTGAACAGGGTGAAACCAATCCAGAAGTGCAATAAATTGCGCTGCCGCCACCAACAGATGAGGCCGACGCACAAACAGATTGATGACACCACCGCACGCCAAAAGAGGTAATCGGCGAGCCAGCCTTGCGCGGCCTCTTTAGCCGACAGTCGCGGCAACAACCAATCGGGCGCTAACCAGCACATCGATACCAAGCAAAGTGCAATGAGCAAAGCAGCGTTGATTCGCCACTGATAAGC
>JALRFN010000281.1 GCA_023268425.1 Burkholderiaceae bacterium
CATCGTGCCCTCCACCAGCTTCAATAAGGCCTGCTGAACGCCCTCGCCCGAGACGTCACGGGTAATCGACGGGTTGTCTGACTTGCGGGTGATTTTGTCGATTTCGTCGATGTAAACGATACCTTGCTGCGCGCGCTCCACGTTGTAGTCGCAGGCTTGCAGGAGTTTGACGATGATGTTTTCAACGTCCTCGCCCACATAACCCGCTTCGGTCAAAGTGGTGGCGTCGGCCATCACAAAAGGCACGTTCAAAGAACGCGCCATGGTTTGTGCCAGCAGCGTTTTGCCAGAGCCGGTTGGACCGATCAACAAGACGTTGCTCTTGGACAGTTCCACATCATCGGACTTGTGGTCGCCTTTGTGGCGCAAACGCTTGTAGTGGTTGTAAACGGCCACCGCCAAGGCTTTTTTCGCAGGGTCTTGGTCGATCACGTATTGATCCAAGTGCGCCTTGAGCTCTTTGGGCGTGGGCAAGCCGCCATCGGCCTGCGCATCGCGCAAACTCTCGATCGGCAATTCGTCGCGGATGATGTCGTTGCACAAGTCCACGCACTCATCGCAGATGAACACCGACGGGCCGGCGATCAATTTTTTGACTTCATGCTGGCTTTTGCCGCAGAAGGTGCAGTAAAGCTCTTTTTCTTTGGAGCCACTCTTTTTTTCGGCCATCCCAAGCACTTCCTTCATGCCAAAAACAGGTTGGGGCCATGATACGCCATGGCCCCAAAAGCCCCCGAGGGGGCGTTGACAAGGCGCCAAAGCTTTGGCGCCTCAAGCTCAGGACTTGCTGTCCTCGGGCTTGGTCTCGGTCACTGCCGAGCGCTTTTCAATCACGCGATCAATCAAGCCATATTCCAGCGCTGCTTCAGCCGACATCCAATAGTCGCGCTCGGTGTCTTGCTGCACGCGTTCGAGTGGCTGGCCGGTGCGCTCGGCCAAGATCTCGTTCAATTGGGCTTTGATGCGCAAGATTTCGCGTGCATGGATCTCAATGTCCGTGGCCTGGCCCTGCATGCCGCCTAAGGGTTGGTGAATCATCACGCGCGAATGCGGCAGGATGAAGCGCTTGCCCTTTTCGCCAGCGGCCAATAGAAACGCCCCCATGCTCGCGGCCATCCCCATGCACAGCGTGGACACGTCGGGCTTGATGAAGTTCATCGTGTCAAAAATGCTCATGCCTGCGCTGACCGAGCCACCCGGTGAGTTGATGTAGAAGTAGATGTCTTTGTCCGGGTTCTCGCTCTCCAGATACAACATCTGCGCCACCACGAGGTTGGCGCTGTTGTCGTTGACTGGGCCCACCAGAAACACCACGCGCTCTTTGAGCAGGCGCGAGTAAATGTCAAACGCACGCTCTCCGCGGCCAGACTGCTCGACCACCATTGGCACGAGCCCTAAGTTTTGAATATCCATGGCACTCACGAACATGTACTCCACTGATTCATCGCAGCGCCCACGCGCCACCACATCACACTCTACACAAGAAACCAAAGGCTTTTGGTTTCACGCCCAATGAAAAAGGCGGGCTCACCGCAAAGCGTGCCCGCCTCTTCGATGCCGCGAAAGGCAATCAGGCCTGACCCATCAACTCATCAAAAGCCAGTGCCTTGTCGGTGACTTTGGCTTGGCTGAGGATGAACTCGGTCACGTTGTTTTCCAAGACCACTGCTTCGACTTCTGCCATGCGGTTGGCATCGCCTTGGTACCAACGCACCACGTCAGCCGGGCGCTCGTAAGAGGCCGCCAACTCGTCCAAATGCGCTTGCACTTGGTCGGCTGTGGCTTGCAATTGATTGGCCTTGACCACTTCGGCCACCACCAAGCCCATGCGCACGCGCTGCTCGGCTTGTGACTGGAACAGTTCCTCAGGAATTGGGGCTTTGTCGGCGTCTTTGATGCCACGCTGCTTCAAGTCGGCGCGGGCGCCTTCGATCAAACGCTGCACTTCTTGGCTCACCACCGACTTGGGCAAATCCAACTCAGCCACTTTGACCAAAGCTTCCAGCGCCGCACTCTTGTTGCGCTGCATCACGCGGGCTTTGACTTCACGCTCCAAGTTCTTGCGCACATCGTCGCGCAAAGCCTCAACCGTACCGGCTTCAATGCCCAGCGATTTCACAAAGTCAGCGTCGACTTCGGGCAGGTGTTGGGCTTCGATCTTGTGCACCGTGACCAAGAAATCAGCGGTTTTGCCCGCCACCTCTTTGCCATGGTAATCCTCAGGGAAAGCCAAAGGGAAGGTGGTGCTTTGGCCAACTTGCATGCCGCGCACTGCGTCCTCAAACTCTTTGAGCATCTGGCCTTCGCCCACCAAGAACTGGAAGCCCTCGGCTTTGCCACCATCGAAGGCTTCGCCATCGATCTTGCCTTCAAAGTCCACCGTCACGCGGTCGCCGTCGGCGGCGCCTTCTGCTTGGGGACGCAATTGGAAAGTGCGGCGCTGCTTGCGCAGGATGTCCAGCGTGCGGTCAATCGCCTCGTCGGTCACTTCGGCCGACGCCTTTTCCACTTCCACGCCCGCCAGGTCACCCAATTTGACTTCGGGGAACACTTCAAACACGCAGTCAAACTGCAGTTCGCCCTCGGGCGCACCTTCTTTTTCGCTGATTTCGGGCGTGCCGGCGACGCGCAATTGCGCTTCCATCGCGGCTTGGCCAAACGCCTGACCCACCTTGTCGTTGGTCACTTCGTACTGCACCGACATGCCGTAGCTTTGCGCCACAACGCCCAGGGGCACCTTGCCGGGGCGGAAACCATGCATCTTGACGCTCTTGGCCAAGCGCTTGAGGCGGCTTTCCACCTCTTTGGCGATGTCACTGGCTGACAGGGTCAGGGTGATTTTGCGCTGCAAACCGTCCAGCATTTCAACGTTAACCGACATGTTGCTTACTCCTGCATTTCTCGTGTTGCGTTCCAAGCCCCTTGGCAACCTGCCAAAGCGCCATCAATCGTGTGGTGCGCGGGGGGGGACTCGAACCCCCACACCCTAAACGGGCGTCAGGACCTAAACCTGGTGCGTCTACCAATTTCGCCACCCGCGCACGCGGCCATTGCTGACCTGTGGATGCATGCCACCGCGAACACGGTTTTGCATGCCAACCGCGTATTGTAATCGGCTGACCCAGAGCCCGACCGCCCAATGAAACCCCAACCGCCGAGCGGCACAATGCCCACCATGCCGCCCCATGCAAGCGTTGATCATTACGAAAACTTTCCAGTCGCCAGCTGGTTGTGCCCGCCCAAGTTGCGCCCCGCCGTGGCTGCGCTTTACCACTACGCGCGCACCGCCGATGATCTGGCCGACGAGGGCGACACCCCAGCACAGCAGCGGCTCGAACAACTCGCTGCTTTCCGAGCCGATGTGTTGGCTTTGCGCTCGGGTCAGCCATTGCGCTCCCCCTGGGCCTCCACCATTGGCGCCTTGGGCCCACACATTGCGCAACACGACTTGGCGTGGACGGATTTGCTGGATTTGTTGGACGCCTTCATGCAAGACGTGCGCTTCACCGCGACGGCCAGGCGCTACGCGGACATGAACGAGTTGCTCGACTATTGCCGCCGCTCGGCCAACCCGGTGGGCCGCTTGATGCTGCGCTTGATGGCTGCCGATCGAGGCGCCGATGCGCAAAGCCGTTGCGCCCAGAGTGACGCGATTTGCACCGCGCTGCAGTTGATCAATTTTTGGCAAGACCTCAGCATCGACGTGCCGCGCGGGCGCCACTACATCCCCAGCGCCGTGTGGCAAGCCCACGGCCTGCCTGCGGACGCTGTACCCGATCAAGTGCCCGCGCAGACCATGCAGCAGATCGTGCACACATTGCTGGATGACGCCACACAGCGCATGCGTGACGGTGCCGCCTTGCCATTGGCGATTCCTGGACGCATGGGCTGGGAATTGCGGGCCGTCGTCCAAGGCGGGCTGCGCATCAGCGAGCAGATTGCGGCCATCGGTCACTGCAGCTGGCAAAGGCGCGTGCGCCTGCGGGCTGCTGACGCTTGGGTGATCGCATGGCGCTGCCTGCAGATGCGGCGCTGAAACGGGCAAGCCCTTACCCAAGTTGCGCCCAACTGCGGCAGGCACAATAGCCCCGATAAGCCCCTCCCAGGCTGACCGGTGTTGTGAGCTGCAACACCCAACTACCGAGAGATCCAGTCATGGCTTTTGCAACCCTTACTGCGCCCCTGATTGCCCGGCGCTTCGTGCCCGCTCGCACTGGCCTGAGTTTGCTGCGACTTGCGCTCAGCGCCGCCCTGCTCGCCAGCATCTGTTTGCCCCTGCGAGCGCAGCAACTGCCGGTTCAAGTGGCGCCGCTGCGCTCGGTGGTCGTGCACCCCTGGCGCGAAGTACCCGCAGACACCCATGCACGCAACGTCACCACGCTGGCCGCCG